>DATLVQ010000896.1:0-25798 GCA_035577325.1 Bryobacteraceae bacterium
GTTCCACCGGGACTCACTGAGTGCAACCGGGATACCAACCCATCGGTATTTCTAAAATTAGTCGTAAGCCAGTCTGTCTGCAATAGTTGACGTTTCTGCCTGGGTTAGCCCGCTAATACCGGCACGCCACTTTGCGACTGCCTGACACAGGACAGGAGTGACAGAGTGTCACTGAAATCGGACGCATATATAATTAGGACTTGCCAAGGCCAACTGATCGACAGAACGTGATGCCGCAAGAGATGGTTAACAGGCACGGTTATCGGCTGGAATATATAACATGCATGTAACCCACAAGTTATTGATTTGGAAGATCAATAGTTCATAGTTAACAGTCGAAACGAATAAATGATAGTAACTTTAGATAGAAATTTGTCAATAGTGTTCTGAATACGGAACAAAGGCCTTGCATCTCGAAATAAAAGGTAATAAGAATATTGAAGTACGGCAAGAGCGCTACCGGGCATTCTGTTCCAGACTCGGAACAAGCGACCCGTTTCGGAGGAAGCTGAGTGACTGCTGTGGGAGGCATCGAGACGAACAAGAAAGTTCCCGCGATAGCCTGCGCGCGCGGAGCCGAAAATGAAGAACAGGCGATTCAGCCACAGTCCTATTTGGGTCTTTCCGCCATCATAGCCAGCCAGCCGATGCAGAAGCTGATGCAGATGGTGATTAAGGTTGCGCAGACCAGTGCGACGGTGCTGATTACCGGTGAAAGCGGGAGCGGCAAAGAACTGGTCGCCCGCGCGATCCATCACTATTCCCTCCGATGCACCAAGCCCTGGGTGGATCTCAATTGCGGTGCTCTGCCCGAGCACCTGATCGAGAGCGAGCTGTTCGGTTATGAAAAAGGCGCTTTCAGCGGCGCGGACTCCCTGAAGCCGGGTTTGTTCGAAGCCGCGACCACGGGCACTCTGTTCTTGGATGAAATTGGCGAACTGGACATCAAAACTCAGGTCAAGCTGCTGCGCGTGCTCGATGGCGTGCCGTACTATCGTCTGGGCGGCACCAAGAAGGTGACGGTGGACGTGCGCATCGTGGCCGCAACCAACGTCGAGCTGGAAGACGCCATTCAGGCTGGAAAATTTCGCGAGGATCTTTTTCATCGTCTAAGCCCGCTTCAGATCTATGTTCCGGCACTGCGGGAACGTCTCGAGGATATCGGTCCGCTGGCTGGATTTTTCCTGCAGCAGCACGATCCGCGTCGCCGCTTCACAGCTGAAGCCATCGAGCTGTTGCAACGCCATTCGTGGCCCGGCAACGTGCGTGAACTTCGTAATGTGGTGACACGGGCGGCCGTTTATAGCTCGGGTGATGAGATCGGTCCCGGCGACCTGCCTCGGGAAATTGTCGGAAAGCAGATGCGGGTTTCGAACTCCGACGACGCTGCCGGTTACTCGTTGGATGGCCTCGAACAACATACTATCTTCAAAGTTTTGGAGCAGACCGGCGGTCACCAGCAGAAGGCCGCCGAGATTCTCGGTATCTCGCGCCGCACGCTGATCCGGAAGCTAAAGTTGTATCGCGGCGTGCCCTGCCAGTCCGTGGCATAGTCGCCGCCTCCCGTCACCGTCGCCATCGTCATCTCGCCCTCACTAGCGCCAGAGCGTGTCCTGGATCTTCCGTGGCGGAGCCGGCTTCCTTTGTGGCGGCGCCTCCAACTGGCGATTGGGGGGCATGCAACAGTTTGCTCAGGATCCCCTTCGACGGTACCTCGGATTCCAGATGCTCGACGCCCGCCGCCGCAATGCAGTAGTCGGAATGATTGCCCGGACGAATATATTGCTTCTCTTGCAGGAACCAGATGGCGAATTCCAGATGCTCGCGTGGAAACGACATGACAGTCTCAAATTCCAGCATGGAGATGCCGGGATTCTCGGGGTTGGTGCGCCGGCGGTTATAGAGCAGGGAGAGGATTCCCAGCCGGCGGTTGACCTCGCCCTCCAGGCCCTCGGCGAACTCTTTCAATCCGAATACGGGCAACGGTTGCACACGCTGGTTGCGATGCGCACTTTCATAGGACGCCCGCTTGGCCGCGTCCGAAAGAACGGCATGGGCCTTTGTCAGCAGCAGGAATTTCTCGTTGTCCCCGGTTTCCTTATTGTCGGGATGATAGCGCGAAGCCATGATGCGAAATACGCGATGGATGGTCTCGGGCTCGGCGTTCGGGCTGATTTGCAGCAGTTCGTAATAGTCCACGAAAGGCTCAGACTCTGCTGTATCCGCGACTGCGGTGTCCGGATGAAACTCGAGCCCCAGCACATATTTCGATCCGCGCCGGCCGCAGTGGCGCACCTCCGTCGTTCCTGTGAGCCCGTATCGCTCTGCGCGCACGAACACTTCTGTATGGAGGTCAATGCGCTCGCTCGATTCCACGCGGATGCCGGAGTCCGAGAGGTCAATAGCCTGCACGGCGATCGTGCGGCTGCCTGCCTGGCTGTCCTTCCACGTCACCTCCAGCGCGCAATCGAATAGCTGCCTTTGCTTCCGTCGCTTGTCACTCATGGCCACAGGCTCAAAAGCACTTGCGATGCCAGCTTACTGCTGCTTTTAAGTTACTGAATACACTAATAATCGCAGACGCAGTTAACTTTCGATAGGACAATTTGTCGCTCCAGGTTAACAGGGACTGAGAATGGCGTGACAAACTGTCACTGGAAACCCGTTTCACCTAAGTTGTTATCACCTGCGTAGTTCGCAAGTTGAATGCGACATGCCATGCGACACAGTGTCCCGCTCTTATCGGAGGAGATCTAGTTATGCCTCATTCTCAGCAACTTACTCAATACTAGCTTTGGAACTGCCCGTGCTTATTACCAGGTGAATGACACGGCAGCACGCTCGAACAATGAGAGGCAGCCAAAACTTGAAGGTGATCAGCAGAGGGAGGAATCATGTACGCATCTACGAATAAGATGGCTACCCGGTATCGCGAGCTTCTCCAGGGCCTGGAGCAGCGTTCACACGAGCGCGTGAATCTGGCGCTTGAATGCCGCGTCACTTCGGGTGGCAAACGATCTGGCGGAACCATGAAGATCGTAGAAAACATCAGCCGCACCGGTATCCTGATTCGTTGGGTGCCAGCGGATGGTCCGGAAGATGTGCCACGGGCCGGCGATACGCTCAACATCGAGATGGCGCTTCCGGCCAATCATAACTTTGACCGCAAGTGCTGGTTCTGCGGCGGCACCGTCGTGCGCGTCTCCAAGGCTGAGGATAACTCGCCGCTGGTTGCCGTGCGCATCAATACGACCAAGTTCCGCAAATATACTCCAGCGGCCAACCATAAATCCACCGCCCAGGTTCCGCAATTGGTAACTGCTCACTAGAGGATGATGCCGGGGGCGGCTCTGCCATGCACTAAGAGCGCCCCGTTCAACCTTGTCTCATGCGACTAATGACTGCAGCGTTGGTGATCAAACGCAGTGAGTTGCTCGAAGAAGCCGAGCGCTGCTGCCAGGAACTCGCCAACCACACGATCGTCGAGAAAAACGACTGCAGCAATTGGTCGACTTTCCTGGAGTGGCTGGGGCAGCTTCAGCCCCAGGTGCTGCTGATCGACGTCGAGCACTTCCAGAACATCGTGGAAGAACGCGTCCGGCAGATTAAGGTTGCCTCGCCCGAGACCATGATCATCGCCCTGCATCATGCGGCGGATTCGCAACTGATCATCTCCCTGATGCGCGCTGGCATCTCCGAGTACTTTTATCCGCCCTTACAGAAAAATCTCCGGGACGTGCTGGAGCGCAAGGTCGACCAGCACGTCAAAAATCAGTTTCTGACCAATTCCGACCGGAAAACCATCGCATTTCTCTCATCCAAAGGCGGGTGCGGCGGAACCACCGTCGCTTGCCATCTCTCCGCCGAAGTGGGAAAGCGGATGCACCAGACCGGCACTTATCACGTGCTCTTGGCTGACATGGACGTAACCGGCGGCAACATCCGGTTTCTCATGCGGTCTAAAGCACCATATTCGATTCTCGATGCCATGCGTAACGGGCAAACTCTCGATCTGGCGACCTGGAACGACATGATATCGAGCGGCTATCCCGGGCTTGAAGTGCTCGCCGCGCCGGCCAGTTTTTGTCTGGACCGAATGCCTGAGCAGAGAGAGATCGAACGTGTGTTGAATTTCGCGCGCTCCCGTTATCAGTGGACTGTGCTCGATTTAGGATGCAGCCTCACTCCCTATACCATGGGCATGCTGGAAAGCATCAATGAGCTTTATCTTGTCGCCTCGCCCGATGTGCTGGCGCTCTACCAGGTGAAGCAGATTCTTGGGCAGTTGAAGGAGCTCGATTACTCCACGGATCGCGTCCGGCTGATATTGAATCGCAGCGCGGAATACGAAGACAAGATTGTGGCCGAAGAGGCGCATCGCATGTTGGGGATCCCGGCTTACTTTTCCCTGCCGAACGACTACTCGGGCCTTACGGAAGCTTACGCCAGCGGCAACTTGCTCTCGGGGCAGAGTCCCTTGGGACGGCAGGTCTCGGCGCTGGCAACGAAGATCTGCGGCATTGAAGATCAGGATCAGCTCCGCCCGCAGAGTGAACCCTGGTATCGAAAGTTCCGTGTATCGCGCGGGCTGGTAGCGCAGCATAGCAGTACATAAGGACTCAAGGAGTACGAAATGATTGGCAGACATTCATTGCGCCGGCTGCTGACTCAGCTCCGTCAGCGTAAGTCGGACATAGATAGCTTGATTTGCTTTTTTGAGAAGTACGGTAAGCAGGCGGCACGCCGGCGCAGCCGGGCCAAACGCTATCTGCGCGCCGCGTAAGAAACTGGCTGCCGCCAGAATTCAAATGAAGAGGTATAGATTATGACTCGAGTGCTCGTACTTACAGATCAGCCCGTTCTCGCGCGCGGGCTTCAGGACACGCTGTCGGCCGGCGGTATCGAAGTCGTCTCCGTCAGCGATCCGGCCGCCCAGTGTAGCGATGCTTACAAATCGACAGAGCCGGAGCTGGTTTTGTTGGACCTCACCGGTGAGTTCACGTTCGAGACGCTGGCGGACACACACACGCGCATGCCCGGGTGCAATCTCGTGATCCGCGTAGGTCCCATGTCGCGAGAATTGATCTTCCAGGCCCTCGAGTTCGGCGTGCGCGGCATTTTGCCGGTGCAGCTTTCGCCCGAAGCGCTGGTGCACTCGCTCCAGCGGATCGCCAGGGGCGAAGTGCTCATAGAAGTCACGGATGCCGGTTTCGACACCACGAACGAGAAGCGTGTCAGCTTCAGTGAGCGCGAGAAACAGGTTGTGGAGCTGCTGGCGCAGGGGCTCAAGAACAAGGAAATCGCCGCCGCCATGAATCTCGCCGAAGGAACCGTCAAGGTCTATCTTTCGCGCCTGTTCAAGAAAACCAAAGTCCGCGACCGCTTCGAGCTGATGCTTTATCGCGCGCAGGATCGTAAGCTGCTCAACAACGGCGACATCACCGGCCGTGTGGCTACTATTCCGCAAACGCCGCCTACGCTCGCCGAATTTGTCCCCGCCCCGCAAGTCCGCGAGGAAGCGGTCATCGCTTCCTAGCCTTTAGTCCACAACTCAGAGCAGCTTCCGGGGCTATCATGAGACCGTGAAGCTGCTCATTTTTTCCGACATTCACAGCAACCACAAAGCCCTCGAACGCCTGATGGACACCGAGGCCGACTGCTATTTCGCCGCCGGCGACCTGGTGAACTGGGGGCGCGGACTCGAAGCGTGCGGAAAGATCATGCAGCCGCGCGGCGAGAAGATGTACGTCCTCCCAGGCAACCATGAGTCGGCTTCGCAGATCGCCACATTCTGCGCTCAATTCGGCTTTCACAACTTCCATGAACAAACCATGCGCATCGGTAAATATCATGTGGCCGGTCTCGGTTACTCGAGCCCCACGCCATTCAACACGCCCGGCGAATACAGCGAAACCGAGCTGGCCGAGCGCCTGTCGCGTTTCGAATCCCTCGACCCATTGGTGCTGATCTGCCACGCCCCTCCGCACGGCACGGCGCTCGACCGCGTGCGCGATGGTTTGCACGCCGGCAGCCGCTCGGTCCGCGATTTCGTCGACCGGCGCCAGCCCGATTACCTCTTCTGCGGTCACATCCATGAGGCCGAAGGCGTGGAAATTGTTCTCGGAAAAACCAAAGCCGTCAATGTCGGGAAGCGCGGCTATTTGTTAGAATTGAACTAGGAACATGAATCTAGACGAACTCGAACGCGAATATACCCCGCTCCGCGAACAGGCTTTGGCCGTGCGGAGCTATCTTTGACGTCCCTCAAAAGAAAACTCAGCTTGGCAAATTAGAGCAGGAAATCTCCCGGGCGGACTTCTGGTCGCAGCCGGAGAAGAGCCAGAGGGTAATGCAGGAGCGCAAACGGCTCGAGCAGGCCCTGGCCGACGAGCAGCGCATCGCCACCATTGCCTCCGATCTCGACACCCTTTTTGAACTGGCGCGCGAGGGTGAAAATGTCAACGGCGATATCGCCCGCGAGATCAAAACCTTTTCCGAAGTCATCGAAAGGGTCGAGACGGCAATGCTGCTCTCGGGTGAAAACGATGTACGCAACGCCATCGTCACCATTCACCCTGGCGCCGGCGGCACTGAAAGCCAGGACTGGGCCGAAATGCTGCTCCGCATGTACCTCCGATGGGCCGAGCAGCAGCGCTTCAATACCCTGATCACCGACCGCCTCGAAGGCGAAGGCGCGGGTATCAAGTCGGTCACCTTCGAAGTCAACGGTGAGAATGCCTACGGGCTCCTGCAATCTGAGATCGGCGTGCATCGCCTGGTGCGCATCTCGCCCTTCGACGCCAACGCGCGCCGTCACACGTCCTTCGCTTCGGTTTTCGTGTATCCGCAGATCGACGACGAAATCAAGATCGATATCCAGCTTGACGATCTTCGTATCGATACGTTTCGCTCGGGCGGCGCGGGTGGCCAGCACGTCAATATGACGGATTCGGCGGTGCGTATCACACACTTCCCGACCGGCATCGTGGTCCAGTGCCAGAATGAGCGCTCGCAGCACAAAAATCGCGATACCGCCATGAAGCAGCTGCGCGCCCGCCTCTATGAATTCGAGCTGGAAAAAAAGCGCGAGGAGACGCGCAAGACCGAGGCCTCGAAACTCGACATCAACTTCGGCAGCCAGATTCGCAGTTACGTACTGGCCCCGTACCGCATGATCAAGGACCACCGCACCAAGCTAGCCATCGGCGATGTGGACCGTGTCCTCAATGGCGGGCTCGACGCGCTTATTCACGCCTACCTGGTGTTCCGCAAAACGGGAAGAACCGCCGGCGATGGCAAAGATGAGCTTCCCGAGTAACCAGCCGCTCGATCTCGCGGCCATCCGTCACGCGGCCACTCTGATCCGTGAGGGCAAACTGGTGGCATTCCCGACGGAAACGGTTTATGGTCTTGGCGCCAACGCGCTCGATGCCCGCGCGATCGAGAAAATTTTTGAAGTCAAGCGACGCCCTTCAACCTGCCCGCTGATCGTGCACGTGGAATCGCATCAGGCTGCTCCAGCCCTCGTGTCGGAGTGGCCAACCGCCGCCGAAAATCTGGCGCGTGAATTCTGGCCCGGTCCTCTCACTCTGGTGCTCCCCAAACGCGAGTGCATTCCCGACATCGTAACCGCGGGACTGCCCACGGTCGGCCTGCGTGTGCCCGCGAATGCTTACGCCCTGGCGCTGCTGGTCGAAGCCCGTCTACCCATCGCCGCGCCGAGCGCCAACCGCTTCACCGCGCTTTCCCCCACCACCGCCGAGCACGTTCGCAAGTCGCTCGGCACTAGCGTGGACTTCATTCTCGACGGCGGCCCCACGCAGGTAGGCATCGAATCCACCGTGCTGTCGCTCGCCGGCGGCATTCCGAGATTGCTCCGGCCCGGAATGATTTCCGTGGAACAGATTGAAGCTTTGATCGGCAAAGTCGAGATCGCCACCGCGGCGGCTGAAGGCGCGCATCCCGCCCCCGGTATGCATCCGCGGCATTATAGCCCGCGCACCCGGCTGGTGCTCGATCTGCCGGCCACTGGCCGCGGCGCGTATTTGTGGCTCACGCGCCCCGCCCCAGCCACGCGAAGCGTGCAGATGCCCGCGGATCCGGCGTCCTACGCGGCCGCGCTGTATGAGACCCTGCACCGCTTGGATGATGAAGAATTCGACTGGATCGCCGTAGAGCTGCCTCCCGACGAGCCGGCCTGGGCGGGAATCAGAGACCGCTTGCGGCGCGCCGCTTCCTGAGCAGCGCCTTCAGTCCCCTTGCTTGCGCGCCACTAGCACGCGCGACGGATAGAAAATCTGCCGCACCGTAGCGTCGCGCTCGATGTGGAAGTCGTTCGACTCCACCAGCTCCGGCACGCGCTTTTCCACCTGCCGCCCCCAGAACGCCGGCGCCACTTTGCCGCACACGCGATAGATTCCGTTGAACGCGGCTTTGTTTTGCCCGATCAGCACCAGCACCAGTTGCCCGCGTTTGTGCAGCACGCGGTGGAATTCGCCGATCGTTCGCTGAATGTCTTCGCCCGACAACAACTCCAGCAGATAGCAGCAGAACACGGCGTCGAAGGCGCCATCCCGAAAAGGCATGTGGCGTGCGTCCACGGCGTGGCACTGCGTTTGTGTGTCCGGAAACTCACGCTGTACGCGCCGGTGCGTCCGCCACGCCATGTTGGCGGATAGATCCACTCCCAAAGTCGAGCCGCCCTGGTTGGCGCGCACCAGCCTTCGGAACATTTCGCCCGATCCTGTGGCCACCTCCAGCACCCGCATTCCGTTCCGCAATTCACAGATTTCGAGGGCGCGGCGATGCGCGCGCGAGTGAAACAGATGTGTTGAGATTCCGTAAACCGGCGCCAGCCTGTCGTAAACACGTCGCGTCCTGTCGGCGAGTGTGGCCGGGAGGCCGTTAATCGGCCATGCGGTGATCGTATATTCGAGCTTGTTCAAGCGCTGGTTTCTCCTTGCGATAGTTTATGAGACAGCAGCCCACTCGGTCCGTAATTCCGGGACCTCAATTTCGATGCGTGTGCCTTTACCCGGATGGCTGTCGATCCACATGCGGTAATCGGTTCCAAACAGCACTTTCAAACGTTCATTGACGTTGCTGACGCCGATACCCTGCTCCAGCATCTTAGCCAGCTTCGCCTCCGGTATTCCAACGCCGTCATCTTCCACTACCAAATATAACCGCCCGTCCACGCGCCGCGCGCGCAGCCAGATCGTGCCGCCCTCAATCTTATTGCTTAGCCCGTGCTTGACACAATTCTCCACCAGCGGCTGCAGCAGCATGCTGGGAACCAGCATGTCCAGGCTCTGAATCTGCACTTCTTTCTCAAATTTCAATTTCTCGCCGAAGCGCGCCACTTCGATCGAGAGGTAATCCTCGATGAAATCTAATTCATCGCGCAGCGGGCTGAAATTCTCGTGCTTGCGCAGCAGGCGGCGGAGAATCCGTGAAAGCTTCAGCACCATCAGGCGCGCCTGGTGCGGGTCGCTGCGAATCAATGACGACACCGAATTCAGCGTGTTGAAAAGGAAATGCGGATTGATCTGGCTGGTGAGCGCCTGGAGCCGCGCCTGCGTGAGCAGCCGCCGTTGCTCTTCGAGCTTGTTCTCGTTCCGCGTATTGTTCCAGATCTTGAGCGGCAGCACCACGGCGAATAAAGTCGTGGCGTAGAGCGCTACGTAAATCATGAAATGAGGATGCTGCCAGTTGGGCTGCAGCGCAAAAACCAGCACGCGTTTCGGTATGTTGTGCAGCGTCTGGCGTAGGAATTCGGCGAACAGAATCACCGCCAGGAACAGCAGGTGAAATCCGCTCCGCCGGTAATTCCTCTGCCTGAAAAAACGCCACAAATTGAGGTCGAAAAAAGGCGAAAATCGCCAGATGTCCTCGGTATCGGGAGCGCAATCCCGTAATAAACCGCCCATTACCCCTATGCCCGCCAGCAGCGGCATGGTCAGCAGCTCGCCATTCATCATGGCTGGAATGGAAATGAGTATCCCCGCCAGCAAGCCGGTCACATAGCCCCCCAGAATGCCGGCCAGCAGGCAGCTCTCCAAGCCCAGATCGACCGCCAGGTACGACCGCATTTTCACGCGCGTGGCCACCCCGGCCGCGAAGATGACCGAGAACCACAGCGCGAGCTGCACCCTCTGATTGAGCGTGCGATTTTCACGCAGCAGCATGCGTTGCACAGCGACAGGCCGGACCAGGATGCTGGCCAGCGCCGCCACCACGCCCAGCTTGATCAGCAGTGTGACGAGGAGCGATTCCACTCGCAGCCATTATAATAGAAGGAATCTGACCAATAGCCGCGATAAAATGCCCGTTACCGCCGCGTTTCGGCTCGAAAAGGTGGCCGAAGCCGCATTTCCAACCCGTTGGGGAGACTTCCGCATCTACGGATTTACAGGACGCTACCCCGATCGCGTCGAAGAAGCCGTGGTGCTCAAAATGGGCAATGTGAACGCCGGGCCTGCGCCGCTGGTGCGCATCCACTCGCAATGCCTCACCGGTGATGTATTTCACAGCCTGCGCTGCGATTGCCGCGCGCAACTCGAGCTGGCGCTCGCACGCATTGCCGAAGAAGGCCGTGGCCTGCTGGTCTATGAGCACCAGGAAGGCCGTGGTATCGGATTATTAAACAAGCTGCGCGCCTACGAGCTGCAGGACGAGGGCGCCGACACTGTCGAAGCCAACGAGCGCCTCGGCTTCGAAAGCGACCTCCGCAGCTACGAACTGCCCGGCGCCATCCTGCGCCATTTCGGTCTCTCGAAAGTGCGCCTGCTCTCCAACAATCCCGAAAAAGTGTGTGCCGTCGAGCGCGCAGGCGTCGAAGTCGTCGAGCGCATCCCGTGCCTAGCCGACCCCACCGAGTCCACCGAAGCCTACCTGCGCACCAAAAAGGACAAGATGGGCCACTTGATCGATGGGCTCTAACTTCTTGGAATTCCAAACTCGACGGTCTGAGGTTTTGTTTCGCCTATTGTTCGCCACAGAAACAACATCTTGTGGTGAAGTCTCCTTCAGACCACTTTGGTAGTGCACCGATAACTTGATAAGAGCAAAAGATTTCCTCAATATTTCTCTTGAAAATCCCGGATTTGTCTGACACAATCGGTTGTGGCCAAAAGTGGCCTAATGTGGACTGTTGTAGATGGCGAACGACGATCAAAGTCGGGATACGCAGCCCGTCGAGCCCCCTCGCGGCATGTACTCTTGCCGGCTCGACGACAAGGGGCGGCTCAAGCTGCCGGCCGAGTTCCAGCACTTTCTCAATCTGTTACCCGAGAAAAAGCTGTTTGTGACCAGTCTCGACCGCCGCATAGCCCAAATATACCCGATGCCGGCCTGGCGCGAGAACGAAAAGTTTTTCGAGACGTACCGCGACAATCCGCAGGTTGCTCAGGACGTAGCGTTCAATGCCAACGATCTGGGCGCGGATGCCGACATCGATTCGCAAGGCCGCGTGCTGTTCAATACTACGCTGCGCAGAGAACTGGACTTACAGAACCAGGAGCTGCATCTTTACGCATACCGGGGCCACATCAAAGTTTTGACCGAGGCGATTTATCAGGAACGGCGCCAGCGCGCGTCGCGGACGGCTTCGGAGAATGTGGATCTGCTCGAGCGGGCGGGATTGAAGTGATGCCGTATGCATTATCCGGTGCTGCGCGCCGAAGCTCTCGAGTATCTGGCGGTTCGTCCCGACGGCGTCTATCTCGACGCGACGGCCGGGCTGGGCGGGCACACCCGCGAGATCGCCGCGCGGCTGACTACGGGTTTGGTGATGGCCAACGATCGCGACACGGAGTCGCTCGAATTTGCGCGCGCCAATACGCTCGAGTTTGCGCCGCGCATCCGTTTTCATCAAGGCAAATTCTCGGAATTGAAGGAAGCGATTCGGGGCGAGGGCCTGGAAAAAGTGAATGGCCTGCTGGCCGACCTGGGCGTAAGCCGCTACCAGCTGACCGAACCGCACAGAGGTTTTTCGATTTTGACCGATGGCCCGGTCGACATGCGCATGGATCAAAGCCAGCGCATGACGGCTGGAGATTTGGTCAATTCTGCCGCCGAAAAGGCAATCGCCGATTGGATCTACCAACTCGGCGAAGAAAGGAGGGCGCGGAAGATAGCCAGAGCAATCGTTCGGGCACGGCCCATACGGAGCACACTGCACCTGGCCGGTGTAGTGGAGCGGGCCGTGCCTCGGACGGGCCGCATTCATCCCGCCACGCGCACGTTCATGGCGCTGCGGATGGCGGTCAACGACGAGCCGCGGGAATTGGACAGTTTGCTCGCACTAGCGCCGGGGCTGGTGGCGCCCGGAGGCAGGATCGTGATCATTTCTTTCATGTCTCTCGAAGACAGGAAAGTCAAAGAGAGTTTCAGGAATTTGGCACGGGAAGGACGCGCGGAGATGCTCACCAAACGCCCCGTCACGCCTTCCGACGAAGAGATTTTTGACAACCCGCCATCGCGCAGCGCCAAGCTGCGGGCGGTCGAAATGAAGTAACGAGGAACGGAAGAGCCATGGCAACACTGGCAACATACTTCAGGAAAGACGATACGGTGATTTACGGCGAGGAGGCCCCGGCATCCGCTAGGCGGCGCATCGCCCGGCCCGCGGACCCCTATCGCTTGCGCTCCCTGCCCAATGAAGATGTCTATTTTTTCTGCAAGCGGATCGACAATTCGCGGCTGCTGAAGCAAAAAGATCCGGGAGCTACCCGCCAATGCTGGTCGGCCATCGGTGCGTTCGCCGTGCTGGCCGTTCTGCTGGCCGGCGCACTCGCGCCGAGCGTCTGGGGAACTTTCGCCGGATATCAATTGCAGGCTCTCAAGCAGGAGCGTCAGCGCCTTGTTGACGAACGGAGCACGCTCGAAGTGGACGAGGCTGCGCTCCTCAGCCCCGCGCGTTTGGAACGGCTGGCCCGCGCACAAAGGCTGCTCGAGCCTGAGCCGGGACAAGTGGTTCACCTCGACCCGCGCGCCGACGGGTCGATGGCCATGAATCTCCACAAGTAGGGCCTGGAGTTCATGCCTGTCCAGGAGATCATGCACCGGTCGGTGGACAGGCAGCCGTTCTGCCCGCCGCCACAAAGCCAGGCCTACTCGCGGCGGCTGACAGGGCTCGCCATTGGCGCTCTGCTTTGGGCCGGGCTGATCTTCGCAAAATTAGTCTCGCTCCAGGTGATTCATCACAAGGATTATTCGCGCCTCGCGCACCAGCAGCAGGAGTTGCGCGTGGCCATTCCCGCGCCGCGCGGGCCGATCTTCGACCGCACAGGACAGCCGCTGGCCATGAGCATTCCCGTGGAATCCGTGTTCGTCAACCCGCTGCGCGTTCCCGACATGGGTGTGGCGTCCCAGATTCTGGCGCGCATCCTCCGGCTCGATGCCGGCGACCTGCGAAACCGCATGCGCTGGGCCTATGACCACCAGCGTGGCTTTCTGTGGGTGAAGCGCAAAATTCCAAACGCGCAGGCGGAGCAGTTGCGCAGCCTGCATCTGGAATGGATCGAGTTTGAAACCGAAAGCCAGCGGCACTATCCCAATGGAACGCTCGCCGCCCACGTGCTCGGCTCGGTGGATCACGACGAAAAGGGCAACGCCGGCATCGAAATGAGTCTCGATCACGAGCTGCGCGGCCGCGCCGGATCGGAAATGATGCTGACCGACGTCAAGCGGCGCGGTATCGATTCGCAATTGGCGACCGAAGCCCACGCCGGAACGCCCCTCACTCTCACCATCGATTCCCGCATACAGTTCGCGGCCGAGCGCGAATTGCTGAAAGGCATTGAGGCGCGGCACGCCCGCACCGGCAGCATCGTGGTGATGAATCCGTATAACGGCGAGATTCTGGCGCTGGCGAATTATCCGGCCTTCAATCCCAACGATCCGCCCAAGCCCGGCGAGGATCCGCGTAGCCGCTTCGATCTGGCCGTGTCGGTGCCGTTCGAGCCCGGCTCAGTATTCAAAGTGATCACCCTGGCCGCCGCTCTCGAAACCACAGACCTGCGTCCCGATTCGCCCATCAACTGCAACAAAGGGGTGCTGCGTCTCCCCGGCCGCGTGATTCACGATTCGCACCGCGGATACGGCGTCTTGCCCATGCACGAGGTGTTCGAAAAGTCGAGCAACATCGGCGCCATCCAGATCGGATTCCGGGTCGGGCCCCAAAACATGTACGAGTACGTGCGGCGCTTCGGGTTTGGGTCGCCCACCGGGATGCGGCTGCCGGCGGAATCGGGCGGCCTGTTCCGCCGCCTGGACCGGTGGGGCAAAACCTCGCTCGCCTCCATCGCCATGGGCCAGGAGGTCAGCACGACTTCGATTCAGTTGGCGCGCGCGTGCGCGGCCATCGCCAATGGAGGCTTACTCGTCAAGCCCAAACTCATTCTGAAGCAAGGCGCCGAGCCGACGCCTGTCGAATCTCCGCGGCGCATTTTGCGCCCGCAGACCGCCATCACCATGCGACAGATGATGGAGGGCGTGGTGCTGCGCGGTACCGCCAAAGGCCGCGCCCGGATTGCCGGCTACACCTCCGGCGGCAAGACCGGAACCGCGCAGATTTTCGACGTGAAGGCCCACCGTTACACGCATCAGTACAACGCCTCGTTCATGGGATTCGCGCCGGTAACGAATCCGGCGTTCATTGTCGTCGTAACGCTGAATGGAACCAGTGGCAGCACGGGCATGGGAGCGGGGGCCGCGGCGCCGGTATTCAAGGCCGTCGCCACCGAGACGCTGCGCGTCCTGGACGTGCCGCGCGATCTGCCGGATCTCAATCCTGAACCCGAACGATTGGCTCCGGAAGACGCCGATGATCTGGCGATTGCCGATCTCGGCTCGGGCGAGCCGAACGTAATGGAAGAGATCGCGGCCCAACAGAGTGCGTCCGGTGAAACAGCTGGTGAATCCCCGCCAACAGATGCCTCCGGGCCCAAGGTACCGAATTTTCGCGGTAAGACAATGCGCGCCGTAGTCGAGGAAGCGTCCGCCATCGGCCTGCCGGTGTTGTTTGATGGCAGCGGTGTCGCGCGCGCGCAGGTCCCCGCCCCGGGCACGGTATTACACGCAGGCGAGCGGGTGCGTGTGCAGTTCGCGCGTTGAGCTGAGACATGCCAGGTTAGGAGCGCGCCACATATGACCCTCGGTGAGGTCCTGGCGGGAGTGCGGCTGAAGCAGCCGCTTGCGCCGGAGCTTGCCCGCTCGTCAATCGAAGGTCTCGAGTATGATTCCAGGCGCGTAAAAAAAGGCGCGCTATTTTTCGCTTTTCCGGGAGCCCGCGCGGATGGCCGCGGCTTCGCTGGCGAAGCGGTGAAGGCTGGCGCGGTGGCCGTGGTGAGCGAACTGCCGCCGCCCGATGGCTTCCGGGGGAGCTGGGTCCAGGTCGAGCACGGCAGGCACGCCCTGGCGCTTGCGGCGCGAAATTTTTTTCAAAAGCCGGACGAGCGCATCTCGCTCACCGGCATTACCGGCACCAACGGGAAGACGACGACCGCGTATCTGGTGGATTCGATCCTGCGCGCGGCAGGAAACACGACAGCTCTGATCGGCACCATCGAATACCATCTGGGCGATCGTGTGATTCCGGCCGTGAACACCACGCCGGAGTCGCTCGATCTCTACCGGCTATTCGCGGAATTGGAAAAAATGGACGGCACGTTCACCACCATGGAGGTCTCTTCGCACGCCCTCGCGCTCGGCCGCGTCCATGGCTTGCATTTTCATACCGCCGTATTTACGAATCTCACGCGCGATCATCTCGATTTCCACCGCACTATGGAAGAATATTTCGCCGCCAAACAGATGCTGTTTACTGGCGCCGGCGCTCCCGCGCCGCCCTTCGCCGTGATCAATCGCGACGACGAATACGGCGCCAGAATGCAAACGGGGAGCGATTCGCGCGTACTCTGGTACGGCCTGGGCAAAGACGCGACCGTCCGTGCACGGCACATTTCGTCCAGCTTCGAAGGTCTGCGCTTCGAAGTGCAGGCGCCCGATGTCCGGTTCACCGTACAATCGCCGCTGATCGGCAGGATCAACGTCTACAACATTTTGGCCGCGTGCGGCGCGGGCCTGAGCTACGGGCTCCAGCCGGCGACCATCGCGCGTGGCATTGCCCAACTGCGCGCTGTGCCCGGCCGCTTCGAGCGCGTGGACGAAGGGCAGCCGTTCGTGGTGGTAGTCGACTATGCGCATACCGATGACGCTCTCCGAAACGTCATCTCCATGGCGCGCAGTCTCGAGCCTAAGCGCGTCGTCACCCTCTTCGGTTGCGGCGGCGACCGCGACCGCACCAAGCGGCCCATCATGGGCCAGGTCGCGGCCGAGCTAAGCGATTTCGTCGTGCTCACCAGCGATAATCCGCGCTCCGAAGACCCGCTCGATATCATGAATGATGTGCTCGTCGGATTGCGCCGGAAAGACACGCCGTGTCTGGTGGAACCCGATCGCGCCGCCGCCATCCGGCGCGCCATCGAGGAAGCCCGGCCCGGCGACATCCTGATTCTGGCCGGAAAAGGGCACGAGACCTATCAGGTGTTGAAGGACCGGACGATTCCGTTTGACGACCGCGAAGTGGCCCGGGAAGTGCTGCGTAGTTTTGGTTACCGGCCGCGGCCGGATGCTTCGTCATGACGTTGGAATGGGACGACGTGGCCTCTGCATTGCGAGCCGCCGCAGTCGGCGCGCCCGGCCGGAATATCTCCGGTTGGAGTATCGATTCGCGGACACTGGTGGCGGGCGATCTTTTCTTCGCGCTGCACGGGCAGCATGACGGTCACGCATACGTACAAGCGGCGCTGGCGAAAGGCGCAGCCGGAGCGGTGGTCGATACCGCGGGGGTCGATGTAGCAACCGCCAAACCGAATCTGTTCGTCGTGGAGGACACCCTGGCCGCCCTGCAGCAATTGGCAGCTTGGGCGCGTTGCCGTTGGGGCGGCAAAGTTGTGGGCGTAACCGGCAGCGCCGGAAAGACGACTACAAAGGATTTGATCGCGCATTTGCTGAGTGCGGAAATGACAGTGGGCAAGACTATCGGAAACCTGAATAATCACATGGGCGTGCCGCTCTCGATTTTGCGCCTGCCGGATCACGCGCGCGTGGCGGTACTCGAAATGGGAATGAATCACGCGGGCGAGATACGCGCGCTGGCACAGATGGCCCGCCCGGATATCGGCGTGGTCACGAATGTTGGCTACGCGCATGTCGAGGCCTTCGGATCGATTGAGGCAGTGGCCCTCGCCAAGCGCGAGCTGATCGAAGAACTGTCTTCAGCCGGCGTGGCCGTGCTCAATGCCGACGATCCCCTGGTGGCCGCGTTTCGCGAGGTTCACCGCGGTCGAGTCGTGACTTTTGGCCTCTCCGAAAATGCCCGCGTGCGCGCGGAAGATGTCGAGCTAGGCGCGGCGGGCGTACGATTCCGCTATCGCGGCGTCGCGTTTGACAGCCCGCTCGTGGGCCGGCACGGGCTCTCGAATCTTCTGGCGGCACTGGCCGTCGCCGGAATTTTTGAGATTCCGCCGGAGCGCCTGCGCGATCCCGTGCGAAATTTCACGCCCGGTAAGATGCGCGGCGAGCGCCTCGAACACAACGGCATTGTGATTTGGAATGATAGTTATAATTCGAACCCGGAAGCGGCTCGCACCATGGTTGACGTACTGCGCGCCACGCCTGCGCGGCGCCGTGTGGCCGTATTGGGGGAGATGCTCGAGCTTGGTCAATCGACCGAGCCTCTGCACCGTGACATTGGAAAATACGTTGCGGCGCGGGGGATTGATGTGCTGATTGGTATACGCGGCGCTGCACGCTTCACGGTGGATGAAGCCGTGCGGGCGGGATTGTCGGACAGCGCCGCGTACTTTTTCGAGGATCCCCGAATTGCAGGCGATTTTGTGCGGGAATTATTGCGCGCAGGGGATGCGGCGCTGTTCAAGGGGTCGCGCGGCGTGAAAGTGGAGCTGGCGCTTGAGCGGGTGCTGGCATAAGAAATTGGTGTCAGGCGTCCGCATGCCAGTGTTAGTCGCCGGCCGGCAATCATAAAATGCTCTATTACCTTCTTTACGAGAAGCTGTTTCCCTACGGAGGCTATCTCAGCCCGCTCCGTGTCTTCCGCTACACGACTTTCCGCACGGCTTTCGCCAGCCTGACGGCGCTGTTTCTTTGCATTGCACTCGGGCCCTGGCTCATCGCCAAGCTGCGCGAATTTCAGATCGGTCAATACATCCGCGAGGAAGGTCCGAAATCGCATCAGAAAAAAGCCGGGACGCCCACCATGGGAGGCGTGCTCATCGTCATCTCCATCGTGATTCCGACGCTGCTCTGGGCCGATCTGCGGCAATTCTACGTGTGGATCGCTATGTTCAGCCTGGTAACGTACGCGGCCATCGGGTTCGCCGACGACTATGCCAAGGTCATGAAGAAGCGCAACCTGGGCCTGACCGGCCGGCGCAAGTTTCTGATGCAGGTGCTGGTGGCGTTCGCCCTGGCCAGCGTGTTGCTGGTGCTCAAGGTGCGCGGCCTTTACACCACCGGCATGAACGTGCCGTTTTTCAAGCAGTGGAAACCCGACCTTCTGCTCGATGCTTTTCTCACGCATCCCATTCTCTATCCGCTGGCATTCGTTCCCTTTTTCATCTTCGTCGCGTTCGTGGTGGTGGGCGCCTCGAATGCCGTGAATCTGACGGACGGCCTTGATGGTCTGGCCATCGGCCTGATGGTGATTGCCTCGGGCGCGCTGACGATTCTGACCTACGCGGGCGGCCACGCCGAGCTGGCCAACTATCTGCAGCTCGAGCGCAATGCCCACACCTCCGAGCTCACGGTTTTTTGCGGCTCGATGACCGGCGCCAGCCTCGGCTTCCTCTGGTATAACGCGCATCCGGCGGAAATCTTTATGGGTGACGTTGGGTCGCTCGCGCTGGGTGGAGCCATGGCGGTGATTGCCGTACTGATCAAGCAGGAGATCCTGCTGGTGTTCATCGGTGGCGTTTTTGTGATCGAGGCGGTTTCGGTGATCCTGCAGGTCGGCAGCTTCAAGCTGCGCGGAAAACGCATTTTCAAAATGGCGCCGCTGCACCATCATTTCGAGGCGCTCGGCTGGCAGGAGTCGAAGATCATCGCCCGCTTCTGGATCGCCGGGCTGGTGATGGCGCTATTCGCTCTGACAACCCTGAAGTTGAGATGAGATCCAATTGGCTGAGCCGCGACCAAAGGAAGCGCTACTAATGTCCGGGCTGCGACGGGCTGCTTGGACGCCAGGTGCTCGGTGTTAGGAAAGACAGCTAACTCGCACGTGAAGGTCAAAGGCGCCAATGCGCTGGTCGTCGGCATGGCCAAGTCGGGCATGGCTTCGGTCGAACTGCTCCGCAAACATGGAGCGCACGTCCGCGCTACCGATTTGAATCCGCCGCCCGGAGTCTTGCCGGCGCTCGAAAAACTCGGCGTGTCGTTTGCGCCGCAGTCGGGCGACGTGTTCCAAGGCGCCAACCTCATCGTTCTCTCGCCCGGTGTCCCGGCCGATCTCGATGCGCTCGAAGCCGCGCGCCAGCGTGGCGCCACCGTCATCGGCGAAGTGGAGCTGGCCGGTTATTTCCTCGAAGGCCCGGTCATCGGCATCACTGGGTCGAATGGCAAAACCACCACGACCGCGCTGGTGGGCCACATCCTGCGCGAATCCGGCATTCCCTCGCAGGTCGGCGGCAATATTGGAACGCCCGTCACTGCCATGATCGATTCCTCGCGCCCTCAGCAATGGAATGTGCTCGAGCTATCGAGCTTTCAGCTCGAATCCATCTGCCACTTCCGCGCGAAGATCGGCGTGGCGTTGAACGTAACGCCGGACCATCTCGACCGCCACCACACTTTCGAGCGGTATGCCGCCGCAAAAGCGCGCCTTTTCGAAACGCAGGAGCCGGGCGATTTTGCGGTTTTGAACGCCGACGATCCCGTGTGCGTGCGCTACGCCGCGCTCACCAAGGCCGCGCCCGTGTGGTTCAGCAGCACGCGCGCCGTCAGCCCCGGCGTGTCGCTGCGCAACGGCGAAGTCTGGTTCGATAACGGCGTGCTCATGCCGGCCGCCGAAATCCCGATCCGCGGTATGCACAATGTCGAGAACACCATGGCGGCGGCGGCGGCGTGCCGCTTGGCGGGCGCGAGCCGCGAGCAGATCGCGGCGGCCGTGCGCACGTTCCGCGCCGTCGAGCATCGCCTCGAGTTCGTGCGCAAGGTGAGCGGCGTGGATTTCTACAACGATTCGAAGGCCACCAATGTGGATGCCACGCTTAAAGCGCTGGCCGCTTTCGACGGCGGCCTCTGGGTGATTTTGGGCGGCAAGGACAAAGGCAGCGATTATACCGTCCTGCGCCAGCCACTGGCAAAAAAAGCCCGTGCCGCGTTGCTGATTGGCGCGGCGGCCGGCAAAATTCGCGATCAAATCGCAGGCTCCATTCCCCTGATGGATTCAAAAACCATCGACGTCGCCGTGCGCGACGCCTACGCCGCCGCCGGCCCCGGGGATACCGTGCTGCTCGCGCCCGCCTGCGCCAGCTTCGATCAATTCGATAATTTCGAGCATCGCGGTCGCATGTTCAAGAGTCTGGTGGCGGAATTGGAGCCGAAAAGCTAATGGCACAGCGATTGAAAACCGATTGGGTCCTGTTCTCGACCATCGTGGTGATGGTCTTCTTCGGCGTGGTCATGCTCTATAGCGCGTCGTCGGTGATGGCGCAGCTCAAATTCGGTTCGTCCTGGCATTTCTTCTACCGCCAGCTCGCCTGGATGGCCGTCGCCATCGTGATCATGATGCTGCTCAAGCGCACGCACTACCGCACCTTGCAGAATCCCACCGTGGCGTTCGCGGCCATGGGCGTAGCGCTGATCCTGCTCCTGATCGTGTACTTCGTCGATGGCGCGCATCATCGCTGGCTGCGCATCGGCCCCTTGGGCGTGCAACCGTCCGAACTGGCCAAGCCGGCGCTGGTAATCTTTCTGGCGTTCTTCGTCACGCTGCGCGCGCGCGCTATCAATAACCGGTACACGCTTGTGCCCGCGGCGATGGCAGTCGGCCTGGTCACGGCCGCCGTGGGCGTAGCCGATCTCGGCACCGCCGTTGTCGTGATCGCAACCGTGGCCGTGGTGTTTTTTGTCGCCGGTCTCGAGCGGCGCTATTGCGCCATCGCGCTCTCGGTGGCCGCGCTGGGCGTAGTCTTCCTCGTCGCCTCGAAACCTTATCGTCTCGCGCGTATCGTGCATTACTTCGATCCCAAGGACGCCATCGTCGACCGCATCGATTCCAGCGGCCGCATCAAGGCCTATCTCAACCAATCGCTCACTTCGCGCGACACCAATTACCAGGCCGAGCAGTCGAAGATCGCCGTGGGCGCGGGCGGGCCGGTGGGCTTGGGCTTGATGCGGGGAAAACAGAAGTTGCTCTATCTGCCCGAGGCGCACACGGACTTTATTTATGCCGTTGTGGGCGAGGAGCTGGGCTTGATCGGTACGCTTGCCGTGCTGGCCGGATTCATCGTGATTCTCTGGCGCGGCGTGCGCGCCACCGTGCTCACGCCCGACGATTTCGGCCGATATCTTGCGCTCGGTGTGACCACCATGCTCGTCGTGCAGGCGTTCATGAACATCAGCGTCGTGCTCGGCCTGCTGCCGAACAAGGGGATTCCGCTGCCCATGATCAGCTCCGGCGGCAGTTCGCTCGTAAGCACGCTCGCGTCTCTCGGCATCCTGATGAATGTGTCCGAGCATGCCGGGTAAGGTCTTTCTCATGGCGGGTGGCGGAACAGGCGGGCACGTGATTCCGGCGCTGGCGGTGGCACGCGAATTAGAGCGGCGCGGGCATCACCCGTTTTTTGTGGGCACGGAGCGCGGTGTCGAGGCGCGTCTGGTGCCGGCGGCTGGTTTTTCCTTGGAGTTGATTCGCATCGGAGGATTGAAACGCGTGGGCCCGCTGCAAAGACTTGCCACTCTCGCGCAATTGCCCATCAGCACATTGCAGATGGTTGCTCTGATGCGGCGCCGGCGCACCGCTGCCGTGTTCAGCATGGGCGGCTACGTGGCGGGGCCGCCGGTGATCGCCGCATTGACGGCCCGCATTCCTCTCGTCGTGATGGAGCCGAACGCCGTCCCGGGATTCACCAACCGCCGCATCGGCCGATTCGTTACGCGCGCGTTGCTCAGCTTTCCGGAAACCTCCCGGTATTTTCTGGAGGGCCGCGCCGAGCTCACGGGGCTTCCGGTACGCGAGGAATTTTTTACACTGCGCCGTAAATCGCGCGATTCGGTGTTCACCATCCTGGTGACCGGCGGCAGCCAGGGATCGCGTACCCTGAATCGCGCCGCGCGCGACAGTTGGCCGCTGTTTCGAAAGTCTGCCTCCCAACTGAGGTTCATCTTGCAGACCGGTAAACCGGAGTTTGATGCCATCCGCGCGGAGTTTGCCGGTTCCGGCCTCGATGGCGAAGTCCTGCCCTTCATTAATGACATGGCGGCCGCATTTGCGGAGGCTGACCTGATCGTATGCCGCGCGGGCGCGGGCGCGGTCGCCGAGCTGGCGGCGGCGGGGAAGCCTTCGGTGCTGGTCCCGTTTCCTTTCGCCGCCGACGATCACCAGTTGCACAATGCGGAGGCATTCGCGCGCGCGGGCGCTGCCAGGCTGGTGCTGGATCGGGACTGGACCGGGGCGAAATTGTTTGAGACGGCCATGTCGCTCGCCGGCGATCGCGCCGAGCTCGACCGCATGGGAGATGCGGCCCGCCGCTTCGCGCAGCCCGGAGCCGCGGCGCGAGCGGCCGAAATTCTAGAGGAAGTGGCGCGATGAGTTCGCAAGCGCCCGATTCTCGAAATCAATTGACACGCGCTCCGGAAGCCGAAACAATAGACTAAGAAAATGTTTTTTGGAGTCCAGCATCTGCACTTCACGGGGATCGGAGGAATCGGGATGAGCGGCATTGCCGAAGTGCTGCTCAACCTGGGTTACACCATCTCCGGCTCCGACCTGAAGCTGACGCCGGTCACCGATCGCCTGGCCAAGCTCGGCGCCACCATTTATGAAGGCCACCGCGCGTCCAACGTGACCGGCGCCAAGGCGCTCGTGGTCAGCTCGGCCGTGGATGAACAGAATCCGGAAGTGCAGGAGGCGCGCCGCCTGCAGATGCCCGTCATCCCGCGCGGCGAGCTGCTGGCCGAGTTGATGCGCCTCAAGTACGGCATCGCGGTGGCGGGCAGCCATGGAAAAACCACCACCACATCGATGGTGGCCACCGTGCTGAATCACGCCGGGCTCGATCCCACGGTGGTGGTCGGCGGCAAAGTCGGAACCATGGGCGGCGCGAACGCGCGCGTCGGCAAGAGCGATTTCCTGGTGGTGGAATCGGACGAGAGCGACCGCTCGTTTCTGAAACTCGCCCCGATCCTGGCCGTCGTCACCAATATCGATCGCGAGCATCTGGACTGCTATGCGTCGCTCGATGACATCCGCGCGGCGTTTATTGAGTTCGTCAATAAAGTCCCGTTCTACGGCGCGGTTATCCTCTGTCTGGCGGACGAAAACGTGCAGAGTATTCTGCCGGCAGTGAAGCGGCGCATGATAACCTACGGGCGCAGCGCGCAGGCCAACATCGAGGCTGTCGAAGTGAATTGCGGCGCTTTTGCCAGCGATTTCCGCGTCCGTTTTCAAGGATCCGACCTCGGCCTGTTCCATCTCGGCGTGCCCGGCGAGCATAACGTGCTGAACGCGCTGGCGGCGGTGGGCGTGGCACTCGAGTTGAAGGTTGCGCCCGACATGATTCGCGCCGGGCTCGCCTCGTTCAACGGCGTGGACCGTCGCTTTCAGATTCGCGGCGCCAAGCGGAATATCACGGTCATCGACGATTACGGCCACCACCCGACCGAGGTTCGCGCCACGCTCGCAGCCGCGCGCCTCTGCGGCTATAAGAAGTTACACGTCATTTTTCAGCCGCACCGCTATACGCGCACTTTCCATTTGATGGACGAATTCGCGCGCTCGTTCATGCAAGCCGACCGCCTGTATGTGCTCGATATCTACGCCGCGTCGGAAAAACCGATCGAGGGCGTGACGGCGGAGGCTTTGGTCGAGCGTATCCGGCAGTTCGGGCATCGTTCGGCCGAGTATGTCGGCACTATCGGCCGCGCTGTTGACGCGGTTTTCGCTCGCGTGGAGCCGGGCGATGCCGTGCTGACGCTGGGAGCCGGGAACGTGTGGCAGGCGGGAGATCAGTTGCTGGAACGATTAGAAGCCGCGGACAGCGAAACGGGAAAAGGGGCAAAGGCGCGCGAATAGTATGGCGAAAGTAGAGCAAGAAAAAGGCATTCGGTGGCGCCTGTGGATGAACGTGGCGCTAGGATGCGTCGCGCTGGCTGTCGTGATCTGCGCCGGGCGCAAGGTACGGCACTTCGTCGTAACCGACCCGCGATTCGCGCTGGCTTCACCCAACGAGGCGAGCCTGGGGCTTTCGATGTCCGGTGTCGCGCACGCATCCCGCACCCGCGTGCTGGCCGCTTTCAACGCGGATTTCGGTCGCAGTGTTTTCCTGATGCCGATCGCGGAAAGGCGGCGCCGCTTGCTGGCTGTCGACTGGGTCGAGGATGCCTCCATCGCACGCATCTGGCCGAATCAAATCGCGGTGCGGATTCAGGAGCGCAAGCCGGTCGCGTTCGTGAACATTCCCGCTCCGCATGGGCGCGGCGCGCGCGTCATGCTGATCGATGCGGAGGGTGTACTGCTCGAGCCGCCCCCGCAATCGCGTTTCACGTTTCCCGTGCTGGCCGGTATCACCGAGGATCAAGCCGAACCCGAACGCCGCCAGCGCGTGCAGGCCATGCTGGGGCTCCTGAATGACTTGGGCGCATTGGGCAAAGACATTTCCGAAGTAAACACAGCAGACTCCCAGAACCTGATCATCGTCACGCGGGTTGAGGGGCGGGCCCTCGAACTGGTGATGGGCAATCAAAATTTCGCGGCGCGCATGCAGAATTTTCTCGACCACTATCCCGAAATCCGGCGGCATTCGGCGGACGTGAGGGCCTTCGATCTTCGGCTCGACGACCGCATTACGGCGGGGACCCGCGAACCATGAGCCAGAAAGTGTTCCCCGCCGTCGGCATCGATATCGGCAGCAGCCGCACGCGACTGGCGGTGTGCATGGTCGAAGATGAACGGCTGCGGTTCCTCGGACATGGCGAGAGCGCGTCGCATGGCTGGGTGAAAGGCCGCATCGCCGATCAAAATGCGGTGACCGATTGCCTGCTCGAGGTGCTGCGCCAGGCGGAATCGAGAGCGCAGGTTTCGATCGACGCCGCCACCATCGGGTTCGGCGGCACCACCGTGCGCGGCGCCAACAGCCGCAGCCGCATCGAGCTGGGACGGCCGCGGGAAATCGAGCAGCGCGACGTGAACCGGGCGCTCGACCGCGTGTGGAAGGTGCAGCTCCGCGAAGACCGGATGGTGCTGCAGTTGTTCCCGCAGGATTTCATCGTCGAAGATCAGCCGGGCCACCGCGACCCGCGCAGCATGCTGGCGCAGCGCCTGGAGGCCAACGCTCACCTGATCACCGGCTCCGTGCAGGAACACAACTGCCTGGTGGGCGCCGTGAATCAGGCACACATCGCCGTCGAAGACACGGTTTTCGAGCCGCTGGCCGCGTACTTCGCCGCGGTTTTGCCGGAAGAACGGCATGAGGGCACGGCGCTGGTGGACATCGGCGCCCAATCGACCGACCTGGTCGCTTACTACGACGAGAGCCTGCAGCTGGCTTCTAGC
>DATLVQ010000897.1:0-2299 GCA_035577325.1 Bryobacteraceae bacterium
TGCACGCTTGCGCGCGCCCATGATCGAGCCCGCCGGATACACGGTCCCCGCCAAATCCGTGCACGTGATCGCCAACGGCGCGGCGACCGCTCTCGCACTGGTGCTGGCGCGTCTCCACGCGGTCCACAAGATCACGCGCGCACTGGCGCAAATCTTCGAGCCGGCGAGCGAGCGTGGCGCCGGTGGTGTCGACGAATTGCAGCAGCAGACTGTCGGGCTACTGTCGTTCAAGGGCCAGCCCAAAGCCGTTTTCGATGCGCAGATTGCCTTCAACATGCTGGCGCGCTACGGCGATGAGGCTCCCGTGCCGCTGGAAGAATCGGAACTGCGCATTGAACGGCACCTGGCCTCGCTGCTGGCCAGTGCCGGCCATGCGCCCATGCCCTCTTTGCGTCTCATCCAGGCCCCGGTTTTTCACGGGTACGGCATTTCTCTGTGGGTCGAATTCGCGTCCCACATAGCGGTGGCGGCTATTGAACAGACGCTTGATGACGAGCCGATCGATGTCCGCATCGCCGGCATGGAACCGCCCAATGTGGTCGGCATGGCTGGACAGAGCGGTCTGGCGATTGGCGGTATTGTGCCGGATCGCAACAATCCACAAGCAGCGTGGCTGTGGATCGTGGTGGATAATCTGCGGCTGCAGGCCGAGAACGCAATTGCGGTAGCACAAGAACTGCTATGAAGGGCGGCCGGCCGCTTTTGTACTTTGCTCTTTGCCTCTTGCCATTTACGTTCGCGTCCTGCGGGTATCATGTCGCCGGCACTACCGACGTTCTGCCGAAGAAGATTAAAACCATCGCCATACCGGCGTTCGGCAATATCACCACGCGCTACAAGATCTCGGATCTGCTGGCTGCCGCGATCACGCGCGAATTCATTTCACGCACCCGCTACCAGATTGTGTCCGATAGCGACCAGGCCGACGCGGTGCTGAAAGGTTCCGTGGTCAACTTCGTCTCCTATCCCACAGTGTTCGATCCCAAGACGGGGCGCGCCGCCGGCATACAGGCCATCGTGACGATGCAGCTAACCCTGCGCGACCGCGCGACCAACGCCGTGCTGTTCGATCGCCCGCATATGGAGTCTCGCCAGAATTACGAAATCAGCGTCGCTCCCCGGGCTTACTTCGACGAGAGCGAAGTGGGCATGGACCGGCTGAGCCGCGATGTCGCGCGGGCCGTTGTCAGCGCGGTTCTGGAAAACTTCTGATGTCGCCCGCACAGTTTCTGGCGCGCATAAAACGCAACGATATCGCGCCCGCGTACTTGTTTTTGGGCGCCGAAGCGTATCAAGGCCGGCGCTGCCGGGAAGCGCTGCTGGACGCCATGCTCGGCGCGGGGGAGCGCGAGAACGGCCTGGCGCAATACGACTTGACGGAGACGTCCCTTGCGCAAGTAGTGGATGACGCACGTTCGCTATCGCTGTTTGCGGCGCAGCGCGTCATCCTGGTGTCCAATGCTGAGGCCGCTCTCCCCCGAACCAAAGTCGATGAAGAAGACGATACTGAGGGTCCGGCCGCGGGCGGGGCGGGCGAACTGGCTGCTTACCTGAAAGACCCTTCTCCCGGGGTGGTTCTGCTGCTGGAGGCAACACGCTTCGAATTCGCGGGCGATGAGAAAAAAAAGCTCGAGCGGGTGCGCAAGTTCTACGCGGTAGTAGCCGACACCGTCGAACTGGAGCGCTTCTCGATGGACGAAGCGCGCACGGAGGCGCAGGCGCTCGCGCGGCGTGCGAAGATCGCGATCGATCCGGCGGCGCTCGAATTGCTGGTCGAAGCGCTGGGCGGCGACGTCGCCCGCATCGCAGTCGAGATCGAGAAACTATCGCTGTACTACGCGGGGGGACGGGCAATTTCCGAGGACGACATCGCGGCGATGGTACCCGATGCACGTTCCACGACCATTTTTGCCCTCGTCAATGCACTGGGCCGCCGCGATCGCGCGCGAGGTCTTGAACTGCTGGATACGCTATGCCGCGAAGGCGAATACCTGCCGCTGGCGCTGGCATTTCTTTCGACGCAATTCCGCCTGGCATTGGTCTCCCGAGAAAGCGGCCTGCGCAGTACGCAGCAGATTGTGGGGCATTTCTCTCGCGCGGGAGTACCCATGTGGAGCTCGCGCGCCGAGCAGATCTACAGCACGGCGGGTAAGTTCTCGAGAGAACAGTTGGAGCGGGGATTGAAACTGATCTTCGCGGCAGACCGCGATCTGCGCAGCGCGCGGCCCGACGACCGCATCGTGATGGAACGCTTCGTTTTGGAGCTTACGCGGTAGCCAGCGCCTTGATCCGCAAATGC
>DATLVQ010000898.1:0-9628 GCA_035577325.1 Bryobacteraceae bacterium
CCCGTTGGCAGCGGCAAAACCGCGCTGATCGATTGCCTCAGCCGTGAACTTTCCCGGCGCATCAGCGTCGGCGTCGTTACCAACGACATCTACACCAAAGAAGACGCCGAATTCCTGATCCGCCAGGGCACCCTGCCCGAGGAGCGCATTCGCGGCGTCGAGACCGGCGGCTGCCCGCATGCCGCTATTCGCGAAGACGCGTCCATGAATCTGGAAGCCATCGCCGACCTCGAAGCCACGCTGCCGGGTCTGGAGCTGATCTTCGTGGAAAGCGGCGGCGATAATCTCGCGGCCATGTTCAGTCCGGAGCTGGTTGACGTTTCGATTTACGTGATCGACGTCGCCGGCGGTGACAAGATTCCCCGCAAAGGGGGTCCCGGCATCACACGATCCGACCTCTTGGTTATAAATAAGATCGATCTCGCGCCGCACGTGGGCGCTTCGCTCGGCGTAATGGAGCGCGATGCTCGAAAGATGCGCGGCGCGCGGCCGTTCGTGTTCACAAATCTAAAAAATGCGACTGGCCTGCCGGAAGTGCTGGCGTGGCTCGAAACGCACCTCGCCGCACCGGAACGCCGCGACTTGACGGACGCGCACGCCGTCCATCCTCGCCACGAACAGGCACATCATGCCCACGGTGATCACCACCATTAGCCCATGATCCGCTCCGCCAACTGACTGGATGCGCACCCTGGCCGGTATTCCCAATCTGCTGACGATGACGCGCCTGCTTCTCGCGCCCTTTATTTTTGGCGCCGTCGTCAACGGTCGCCACGTACTCGCCCTCGCGCTGTTCGTTGGCGCCGCGCTCACCGATAGCCTCGATGGACTCCTCGCCCGTCGCTTTGGTCAGATGACGCCAGTCGGCGCATACCTCGATCCCATCGCCGACAAAGTGCTGCTTAGCGGCGTCTACCTTTCGCTCGCGCTGGTCGGCAGCGTTCCCTGGTGGCTCGTCATACTGATCTTCGGCCGCGATCTTTTTCTGCTCGCGTCTTCCGGAATCGCGCTACTCTTTACCGGCTTCCGGCAATTTCGCCCCAGCGTTTGGGGCAAAGCCAGTACGTTCGTGCAGATCGCTTGCGCCCTTGCCTGGATGACGCAAAATACTGCCGATTTACCTGCCATTCACGCGCTCGCCGAGGCGCTGATCTGGCCCACTGCCGCCCTCACCGTCTGGAGTGCGCTCCACTACAGTTGGCGTGGATTCCGATTCGTGCGGGCGCATTGACGGGGACCGTGGTCCGGAGTAGTCTAGAGGTGTCGGGGTTCGGAATGACTCGCTACGTGCCAGCTCGGCACTATCTCTCCTTTGGTCTCACGGCACTGGCGTTGGCGGCGTTTTCGGGATGGCTTGGTTTCCAGTGGGCATTCGCTTTCATTTTCGCTGCCCTGTTCATCTTCAGCTCCGCATTGCTGTTGATCATGGCGTTCCTTCCCGCCCTTGAAATTCATGAAGATCATCTGGCCATCGGAAAGCGGCGCGTTTTGTGGATGGACATTCGCCGCTTGGATCGCACGGGCTGGATTTCTCCGCTCATCGTCAGCATGACTTTGTTCGACGATTCGCGGCTGCTTCTCATCTACCCGGGCGACCTGGATTGCTGCAACAGTCTGCTGCGAAATCTCCGCAGGCTGTCCCGCGATGCATTAATTGACGGTGTACCTTACCGCCAGTATTGGGGCGAGGCGCTGAACCCCGGCCCCGATCGCCGCCAGCTTCCTTCTCCACGCTATCGACTGCTGCGGCCCGAAGATGAGTCCGAAGTCGAGAAGCTCTACCAGCGCTTGAAAACGGTCGGCCATCTGGATCAGAAGAACACCACGGACGAGAAATAGTTCGTGGCGCGCCCCCGGACGCTGGGCATCAACTTAGCCATTCTGGCAGCGGCGGTCGTCATCCTCGCGCTGACGCATTCCCTCTGGATGGGCTGGATGGGCGCATTTCTAGTCGATGCGGATTCACCCGTTCGCGCCGACCTTGTCGTCGTTCTCGCCGGGGATCCCTACGGGAACCGCATCCTCAAAGGCGCCGAGTTGGTGAAACAGGGCTATGCTTCCAGGGTCCTGGTCAGCGGTCCTGCCGGCTTCTACGGACTGCACGAAAGCGATCTGGCAATTCCTTTCGCCGTAAAACACGGCTTCCCCGCTACATGGTTCGTGGCGTTTCCCCACGAGGCGCATTCAACCGACGAGGAAGCGCGCGTGATTCTTCCCGAACTGCGGAAGCGTAATGCGCACCGCGTGCTCGTAGTGACGTCGGATTTTCATACTCGCCGCGCTCTCCACATTTTGCACGCTCGCTGGCCGGATATCGAACTTCACATGGTCGCCGCTCCCGACGAATTCTTTTCGGCCTACGGCTGGTGGCATACGCGTGAAGGCCGCAAGACTTTTTTCTTAGAATGTAGCAAGACACTTGCGAGTATGGTGGGAATGTAGCAAATGTTGGAATCGTTTCGAACCCTGTGGCCTTATATGCGGCGCTACCGCCGCAGCCTCGTGCTGGGGATGGGATCTCTCGTCCTCAAAGACGTATTCGGCGCCTCTATTCCACTGGTGATTCGCAGCGCCATCGATTCACTCACCGCCGCTCGTCCGTGGATTGTTGTCCTGCGCTTCTCGATGCTCCTGGCCGCGGTCGCGTTGACCAAAGGTGTCTTCCAGTACTGGATGCGCGTTATTCTCATCGGCATCTCGCGCGACATCGAGTACGACCTGCGCAACGACCTGTTCGCGCACCTGGTATCGCTTTCGCCCGACTTCTACGCCCGCCAGCGCACCGGAGACATCATGGCGCGCGCCACCAACGACCTGAACGCCGTGCGCATGATGCTCGGCCCGGGTGTGATGTACTGGACCGAGACCAGCCTGACTTTTGTGCTCGCCATCGCCGTCATGGCTTATTCCGACTGGCGGCTCACCATCTTCGCCGTGCTGCCCGCCCCGCTGGTCAGCGTCGCCGTCATGCTGTTCGGCCGCGCCATCCACGAGCGCTTTGAAACCATCCAGGCGATGTTTTCCGATATCAGCAGCCGTGTGCAGGAGAACCTCTCCGGCGTTCGGATGATCCGCGCCTTCGTGCAGGAGACAGCGGAACTGCGCCGCTTCGAGGAGCTAAACCAGCAATACATCGCGCAGAATCTGCGCCTGGTGCGCGTCTCGGGATTATTCCAGCCGCTGCTCGAAGCCCTAATCGGCATCACATTTCTGGTCGTGCTGTGGGCCGGCGGCTGGGCTGTGCTGCATGATCGCATTTCGCTGGGCGGTTTTGTCATGTTCAACACTTATATGGGCACGCTGGTGTGGCCCATGATCGCGCTCGGGTGGGTGGTCAATCTGATGCAGCGCGGCAGCGCCTCCATGGCGCGCATCAACCAGATCATGCGCGAGCGGCCAACCATCGCCGCGCCGAAGGCGCCGGTTCCCATCCCACACGTGGCCGGTGAGATTGAGTTCCGCGAAGTCACGCTGGATTATCCCAGCGGCCGCGCTCTCGATGGCGTGGATCTCGTTATTCCTGCCGGCGCAACCGTTGCAGTGGTCGGCCACACCGGCTGCGGCAAGAGCACGCTCGCCAGCCTGGTGCCGCGCCTGATGGATCCAACGCACGGTTCGGTCTTGCTCGACGGCATCGATCTTCGCGATCTCGACCCCGCCGAACTCCGGCGTAACATCGGCTTCGTGCCGCAGGAGACATTCCTCTTCAGCGCGACTATCGCAGAAAATATTGCCTTCGGCGTCGATCATGCCACCGATGACGAAATTCACCACGCAGCCGAGCTCGCCGGGCTCGCGGGCGACATTGAAGCCTTCCCCAATGGCTACCAGACTATGGTGGGCGAGCGCGGCATCACGCTTTCCGGTGGCCAGAAACAGCGCACCGCCATCGCGCGCGCCATACTCCGCAAACCGCGTATCTTGATCCTCGACGACGCCCTTTCAAGCGTGGACACGCTCACCGAAGAACGCATTTTGAACTCCTTGAGCGATGTAATGCAGGGCCGCACCGTCATTCTGATTTCGCACCGCGTCTCCACCGTGCGCCAGGCCGATTTTATCGTAGTGCTGGAAAAAGGGCGCATCGTGGAACAAGGCACGCACGCCGAGCTGGTCGTCGCCGGCGGCTATTACGCCGACCTCTCGCAAAAGCAGATGCTCGAAGAGGAACTCGAAGCCATCTGAGCCATTCGCACCACCCTCACCGGAGTATACTGTCCCTCTCATGCGCAAAGTCGTCCTCGGTCTCGGAATCACGATTGACGGCTACATTGCCCGCCTGAATGGCGCCGTCGACTTTCTCTTTATGCCAAGAGACTATTCAATGGCCCCGTTTTTCAAAACCATCGACACCGCCGTCATGGGGCGCAAGACGCTCGATGTCGCGCTACAGATGGGCGGATCCTTCGGATCATCTATGCCATCGTACGTCTTCTCCCGCTCAAAGCCACCCGGCGAACGCGATGGCGTCGTACTTACGAATGAGTCCCCTGCCGCGTTCATCGGCAAGCTAAGAAAACGCCCCGGCAAAAACATCTGGCTGATGGGTGGCGGCGAGCTGGCCAGGGATTTCCTCAAAGCCGACCTCATCGATGAACTCTACCTCGGCGTGGTTCCAGTGCTGCTCGGTGAAGGCGTTCCCCTCTTCCCTAGCGGTTTTCCGCAGCGTGATTTCGCGTTGATCGAAAACAAAACGTACTCAAAAGGCCTGATCGCCCTGAGGTACGCGCGCATCCGCAAGAAACCCAGCCGAAAACGTTGACCGCCCAATCCGGGGGAACCATTCGCCGCCGCCCGGAGTCTAATCGGTCAACATGCTCGAAGTGCGCGGTTTGATCAAACGCTATAACCGCATCCCCGCCGTGGATGGCGTCAGTTTCACCATTCGCCCCGGCGAGATTCTCGGTTACATCGGACCGAATGGCGCCGGCAAGAGCACCACTGTGAAAGTGCTCACCGGTCTCATCGAGCCCACCGATGGCGAGATCTTCTTCAATGGTCGCGATGTGCGCGAAGATTGGATCGGGTTCCAGCGCCGCATGGGTTACGTGCCCGAAGAACCCCACCTTTATCCTCACCTCACCGGGCGCGAATATCTGCAGCTGGTCGGCCGCCTGCGAGGGTTGTCGCGCTCCGTGCTCGAACCACGCATGGAGCAAATGCTGCGCCTGTTCTCGCTCTGGGAGGATCGCTATTCGCCGCTCTCGTCCTATTCGAAGGGCATGCGCCAGAAAATTCTGCTCTCCGCGGCGCTCCTTCACGATCCCGAGCTGCTGATTCTCGATGAGCCGTTCTCCGGACTGGACGTCAACACCGCTCTGGTGCTCCGCAGCCTGCTTCGCGCGCTGGCTGACAACGGCAAGACCATCCTCTACAGCTCGCACGTGCTCGAAGTCATTGAGAAAGTCTGTTCCGCTGTCGTCATTCTCCGCAAAGGTAAAGTCGTGGCGTACGACGCCATTGAACATCTGCGCGACCTGATGCAGCAGCCCTCGCTCGAAGGCATTTTCGCGCAGCTAACCCAGCAGGAAGACCCGGCCCGCCTGGTTAACGGCATTATCGCCGCCATGCAAACCTGACCCACGCCCGCATGCGCCGCGCTCTGCACAATTTTCGCGACTGGCTCGAAGAGACTCACTCGACAGGCTTCGAGCTGCGCCGCCACTTCTTCCGCCGCTTCTTTGACAGCGATCTGGTCTCGACACCCGGTCAGTGGCGTGTAGTCGCCATCGGAGCGCTCGCGATTCTGCTTTCTTCGAGCATCATTTTCGCGCAAGCCTACTATCACAAGTACAGAGTACTGGCCGAGCTCGACTCCCCGGAGCCGTTTCGTCTGGCCTCCATTGCCGATGCCTTGTTTCTGGTCACGCTCTCGATGTTTGTTATCGGACTTTTCACTACGCTGCAGTGGCCGTTGCTGTTTCCCGGCCTGCGCGATTACCTGGCGCTGGCGGCGCTGCCCGTTCGCATGCGCGACGTCTTCGTCGCGAAATTCACCGCGCTCATCGCCTTCGCCGGGGCCTTCGTCGTCGCCACCACGCTCCCTCCCAGCCTATTCCTTCCCGCTATGATGGCCGGCCAGTACGCCATCCCGTCCACCGTCCAGATTCCCGCGACATTCGTCTCCTGCTCGCTGGCTGCGCTATTCATTCTTTTCTTGCTCGTCTCCGTGCAAGGAGTGCTGCTCAACATTCTGCCCGCCGGCCAGTTCGCCCGCGTCTCGCTCGCTGTGCAGGGAACGCTGCTTCTTGTCTTGCTTTGCGGATTACCGCTGGTCTTTTCGATTCCTAACCTGCAAAACTCCATGAACCAGCGCCCGGACTGGCTCGTGTGGGTGCCGCCCGCCTGGTTTCTCGGCTTGCATCAGGTGATGGCCGGAAACCATGAGCCGTTCGCCAACCGGCTAGCCCAAATCAGCTTAACCGGTGTCGCCGCCGCCATCGTCGCCGCCGTCGTCACTTACCTCTGGAGTTATCGCCGCCATAAAGTGCGCTTACTGGAGTCCCCTGCCGCTCCGCCAAAGATGGAGCGGCGGAGCTGGCTCGCTGAGCATGCCAGTATTTTGATTCCCGATTCCAGTAAGCTCGCCGTGTTCGCGTTCATCGCGAAAACACTCGCGCGCAGCCGCCAGCACCGCCTGGTGCTCACAGGTTTCGCCGCCATCGCCGCTGCCCTGATTTTCGATAGCTTCGTCACTCTCTCGCTCGACACCAGCGTTCATACGTTCGCCGCGCGTACGCTCGCATTGCGCGAGGCCGCCATCTCGGCTCCCTTGGCGTTATCGCTTTTTGTGCTGGCCGGCTTCCGCTATTTGTTCCGGCTGCCGGTAGAACTGCGCGCCAACTGGGTGTTTCGCGTGAACGAGCTGGGCAACCGGCGCACTTTTCTAGCCGCCGCGCGCCAGTTTCTCATCTGCTTCGCCGTGGCGCCCGTGTCCTTACTGACCCTTCCACTTGAAATGCGCGTCCTCGGACCAGGCATCGGAATCGTCGCCGCCATCCTCTGCCTGCTTCCGCCGTTCACGCTCATGGAACTGCTCCTCATTCACTTCGAGAAAATTCCCTTCACCTCCGGCTACCTGCCCGGACGGCGGCCGCTCATCGAAACCCTGGTGATCTATGGGATCGCCGTCATTTTCTACGTCTCGATCCTCAGTACCATCGTGAACTGGTGCCTGAAGTCGCCGCCTGCCACCCTGATCCTGTTCGCCATTCTCCTGGGCGCCTGGTGGCTGGCCCGCCGCGCACGGCGCGAGGATTGGGAATTTGGCAAACTCGAGTTCGAAGAGCTGCCTGAGCCCGCCGTCCTGACTCTCAGCATCCAGCGCGATTAGCGGTCCCCCCGAGCGGCCTTATTCGGCCGCGATCGAAATATTCTTGAACTCCCCCGTCTCGTCAAACGACCCGATCCCCACTCTTCCCCCGCCCAGGCTCATATCCACTGCTTCGATCGCCGGCATCGCCTCGTCATTCACCGTCACGCTGACTCTCCCGGTTCGCGCGTCATGCGTCAACTTGACGTGATGCCAGCGCCCCTTTTCTGAAAACGCGGCCGGCCCTTGCTCGGAGCTGATCCGCACCCGCTCGCCGCCATACACATGAAACACGCCGTTGTGCACCGGCTGCTTCGTCCCCGTGTCCACCGAAAAGTGGGCGTAATCGAAATGCGCCGCGTCGCGGTACGCGAAAACGATCAGCAGCGATCCGCCCAGCGGTTTCACGTCGCCCTCCACCGTCACGCGCCCGGAGTATTCCACATTCGCCAGTGCAAATTGAATCGGACGCCGCGGGCCCGGTAGCGGCCCCCTATGCTCCATCAGCCGCAACACCGGCGTCCCTTCTTCCTGATCCACCTTCCAGTCCGCGGCCACCGGTACGCTCCACTCGCGGCCAAAAATCTTCAACGTGTCGGCCGCTCCCGCCACCGCCGCGCCCGCCATCAGCGCCATCATCAACCAAGCCATCCGGTTCATGCCGTCATGATATCCCGCGAGCCCCATTCGTGGTGTCCAATCCGTGTTTATCCGCATTCACCGGCGGCGCGACGTGATTTCCGCAATCTTCTAGGGCGCCGTCCACGGCATATTCAAATTAAAAAACACGTTGTCGAAGTACGCCGCAAAACGCGCGCTATCCTGCACCGGCGCCAGCGAAATCTTCGGATGCGACACCACTTCCTGCGGCTCGAGCATCATCTCGCCCGTCGAATCGAACAGTGTCGCCGGACCCCTGACGCGCGCTTTGCCATCCGCCAGGGTGAAGCTGATGACGGCTTTAGACACCTCATCGCCTTGTTTGACAAAGCCCAACTCCCACTGATTCTCCCCGCGCCGCGTGCCCGTCATCTGCCTGGCAAACATGAACGGTATTCTCGTTCCGCTCGTTCCCAGATTTCCCAGGAACAATCCGCGCGCCGCGCCGTCGGTGTCCCACAGCCAGATCTGCACCAGCCTCCGGGACCGTGGCGAATTCGGATAGCTGGCAACCGCGCCCCACGCCCCCACGAACCGCACTTGCGGCGATACAGGCGCCGCGCACAAGGGTACCTCCCTCTGCGTCAACTCCAGCGTGTAATGCAAGGCGCCATAGTCGATCTTCGCCGCGCACGCTCCCCTGCCCTCGCTCCGCAGCTCGACGTGCATCCGCTTGCCATCCATGCTCCCCTCGCCCGCGAGCATGCCGCCAGTCTGTTCCAAACGCGCGGATGGACGGTCGCTGTCGATGCTCTCGAGGCCCCACGTTTCCTCGACACCGCTCTCGCCCGGGCGAAGCAGATAAAACTGCCCTTCGTCGTTCACGATGACTCTGCTGAACGGATACGTAGTCGCGCCGCGCGAAGTGACCACCAGATTGCCGCGGCACGCTTGATCCCGATGCTCGACTGCCCCGTAGCGCCTCGCCAGGTTTGCGGCGCAACGAATCGTCTCTTCCCAGTAAAGCCTGTGCCCTTGCTCGAACGCCTTGTTGATCCCCCGAAGCTCGAACGAGGTCTTGACCGCCCTCCAAGAAAACCCGGCAAGACTAATGACTCCGATCGCCAGAATTCCCGCACCCACGATCCGCGCCTCGACCGGCGGCCTGCGCAGAGAGAATATGCCAACCACGATCGCTGCCGCCGCAATCACAGGAATCGTCACCAGAAGATCGACGCGAATATTCGCCCCAGCCGCCCGGGCCGCCTGCTCATTCCAAACCAGCAGCCCCGAACACCCCGCCAGCCCCGCCGCCACCGCTGCTGCCCCACGATTGACACGCCGGAGCAGCATCGCCAGAACCGCCGCCAGTAGGGCCACCAACGCAAACAGAAGTATTGGATCGATGTCGCGTGGCATCGTTCTACCATCTCACGTTATGAGTAGTTGACTAAGCTTTCAAGAGTAAAATGTGCGGGCTGCGATACCGGCACGGCCGGTTAGAGACCCACGCGAAGCGCTCGATTGTCGTCCTCTCACTCAAGCGGCCTTCGCCGCCGCGCCGCGTGGCGTCAGCAGCGCAAGAACTGCCGCTACTACGAATAGAGCCAGAACGTCGCCACACAAGTGCCCCATGTACTCGGGACCAGTCAGAGACTGCATCGCCATGATTGCGCCGTGCACAACGCTCGACCACACCGTGAACCAGATGAGGCT
>DATLVQ010000899.1:0-8343 GCA_035577325.1 Bryobacteraceae bacterium
GCAACATTTTCGATTGTGCCCTCATCTATGCCCTTACCGCCGTCAAGGTTCTGGGCACGCATTCCGGTAGAACGCGCAACACGCACAAGGGGGAACGATCATGACCGCCGAACTCGCGCCAAAACCAATGTCCGCCCTACAGTTCACCTGCCGCTTGAGCTGCCCGCAAATCGAGCAGTTATGGCATATGTACCAAGCTGAATGGTGGAGCCGCGGCCGCGATATTGAAGACGTACGGCGCGCCGTCCAGCATTCCGATCTGGTCTTCGCTTTCTGCGATCCCGCAACCGGCCGGCTCGCCGCTTTCGCGCGCGTGCTCACCGACTATGTTTACAAAGCGGCCATCTTCGACGTCATCGTCGAGCGCTCCCACCGCGATACCGGAGTGGGTCGAATGCTGCTTGAGGCCATCACATCACACCCCGCGCTCCTCTTCGTCGAGAACCTGGAGCTCTACTGCCGGCCGGAACTGGTCGCCTTCTACCGGAAATGGGGCTTCACCGATGGCCTTGACGAAATCTGCTTCATGCGAAAGAAGCAGAAACCGTTTACCCGGCTGGTCCAGGCAACGCCCCGGCCGTCACCCCAGGATTTCAAAACCGGCCGCGCGGAAGTGCTGGTCAAATGTGAACGCGTTCTTGATATTCAGGCTGCGCATCAAGGCAAAACTCGCGCAATCGATCGCGTTGGCGCCGGCTCCCGCGTAGCGGTGGTATAGGCTCCAACCTTCCACCTGCAGGGCTGCGTCCACGTAAATGATGAGTATCTTCGGGTCGGCGCGAATCCCGCTCAGCCAAGCGAGAGCGGTGGAGAGCAGGCCTCTGGCTTGCAAAAGTGATATGGTCTCGTTCACGACTAAACTCGACGTCACCGCGCGAAAATCCGTCCGGGCGGCGTGCACTGCTTTTTGGAACCATTGATCGCGCGGAACCAGGAATGCAACAAAATAGCTGGTATCGAGGAAGACGGTCACTTATACAGAATTTCGTCAATCCGGGAAGCCAGATCCGTATCCGGAATATCGACGCGCAGCTTCTCCATCCACTCCAGTGGCCGGCGATTGCTGTCTTGAGCTTTTAGCTCGCGCAGCTTGTCCTCGACTGTCTCGCGGATGAACTGGGCCAATGGAATCTTCAGTTTCGCAGCCGTAACCCGCATTTCATCCGCCAAGGGTTCCGGGAGCGTAATCTGATACTTAATACTCACCTAATCAGTATACATATAGATGGATCATTATTAAAGCAAGAAATTGGCTTGTTAAAGGCCAGCCAAAATGGTATGCTCATTTGCGAGTGATTCCCATACCGCAGCTCGATCCGCAGTCCGGATTGCCACTTTACCAGCAGCTTCATCGGCACTTCAAAGAGCTGATTCAGTCGCATGCTCTGCAAAAAGGCGAGCGCTTACCCCCTACTCGGGAATTGGCTGGCCTACTTGGACTGAACCGCACAACCGTATCGGCTGCCTACGAACTCCTTGAGTCCGATGGCCTTATCAGCGGGCAAGTCGGCCGCGGAAGTTATGTTACAGGTGGCGATGTGCCGCCCAGTGGCGAAGGTTTGAATTGGAGCGCGATTCTGGACGCGAGCCACGTCCCGGCAGCACAGCCCATGCCGGCTGCGGCTCAAGACGTCATTAGTTTTGCTGTCTCCCGGCCATCGGAAGAGCTTTTTCCGATTGATGACTTTCGCACGAGTTGCGAAGAAATCATGTCCGGTGCGGATTTCGGTTCTGTCCTGCAGCTCGGTTCGCCAGGTGGATATGAGCCATTGCGGCAGTATTTGCTGGACGTCACCCGCGCCGAGGGAGTGCTCCGGCCGGGCGACGACATCATGATCACGAGCGGCTGCCAGCAGGCGCTCGACCTCGTGCGCCGCGTTTTGATTAGGCCAGGGGACAAAGTTCTGCTCGAGGAACCCGTTTACCCTGGCCTGAAGAATCTTTTTCTGGAAGCCGGCGCCGAACTGACCGGCATCCCAGTGCAAGGGGACGGGATGGAAACCGCCCAGATCGAACGCGCCATGGCCAAAAGCCGCTTCAAGGCATTAGTGGTCACATCCAATTTTCAAAACCCGACCGGCGCCACTTTGTCGCGTGAAGCGCGCGTATCCATTCTGCGCCAGGCGGGCAACATGGGAGCCGCGATCATCGAAAACGATATTTACGGCCAATTGCGATACGAAGGCGTGGCGCTACCGACTCTAAAGCAGATGGACGACTCGGGCGACACCATTCTGCTGCGAAGTTTCTCCAAGATTTCGTTCCCCGGGCTGAGAGTGGGCTGGGTAACGGGTCCGCGCGCGGTCATCGCCCGCATGATTGAAGCTAAGCATCTTTCCGACTTGCACAGCGACCAGCTTTCGCAGGCCGTGCTGTTGCGCTTCGCCGTGTCGGGCCGGCTGGAAGCTCATCACGCGCGCGTCCTGAAAGCCGGTGCCGAGCGTCTGCGCGCCGTGCTGGCCGCCTGCAACCGTTACTTGCCGCGCGGCACCCGCTTTACGCGGCCGCAAGGCGGCATGAACTTGTGGGTGTGCCTGCCGGAGCCGCTGGACGCGAGTGAACTGCTGGGCCGGGCGCAGCGCGAGGGCGTCACGTACCTGCCGGGAAAATATTTCGCCGTGAGCCGGCCCAATCCCGGTTCGCTGCGGCTGAGTTTTGCGGGCCTCGATCCCTCCTACATCGAAAAGGGCGTCAAAATTCTGGGGGAGATTTTTTCACGTGAGCTGGAAAGGCTGCGCGATTTCGCGAACCGCGAGCCCGCGCCGGCCATGGTCTGAATTTCAAGAGGAGATTGTTATGTATCTGGACGACACGTTTCGCGTAAAAGTCGGTTTGGCCGAGATGCTGAAGGGCGGCGTCATCATGGACGTCACCAATGCCGAGCAGGCGCTCATTGCCGAGAAAGCCGGGGCTACCGCGGTAATGGCCCTCGAGCGCGTGCCCGCCGATATCCGCAAAGAGGGTGGCGTGGCCCGCATGGCGCCCATCGCCAAGATCCGCGAGATTATGCAAACCGTCAGTATTCCCGTGATGGCCAAGGCGCGTATCGGACACTTCATGGAAGCACGCATTCTCGAAGCGCTGGGCATTGATTATATCGATGAGAGCGAAGTGCTCACGCCAGCCGATGAAGAGCACCACATCGATAAGCGCACTTATAAAGTGCCCTTCGTGTGCGGCGCGCGCAATTTGGGCGAAGCCCTGCGGCGCATAGCCGAAGGGGCAGCCATGATCCGCACCAAAGGGGAGGCCGGGTCGGGCAACATCGTCGAAGCGGTACGGCACATGCGCACCATTCAGAAAGAAATGAAGCAGCTCACAGTGCTCGGCAAGGAAGAACTGGTGGCGGAAGCCAAGAAGCTGCAGGCGCCGCTCGAACTGGTGGAGAACGTGGCGCAGCACGGCAAACTGCCCGTTCCCAACTTCTCGGCGGGCGGCATCGCCACGCCGGCGGACGCCGCACTCGTTATGCAACTCGGCGCGCAAGCCGTTTTCGTTGGCTCGGGAATTTTCAAATCGCAAGACCCTGAAACGCGCGCACGCGCGATCGTAAAAGCCACTACCTATTTCAACGATCCCGAAAAACTCCTGGAAGCCAGCGAAGAGCTGGGGATCGGCATGCACGGCATCGACGTTTCGAAGTTGCAGGAATCGGAGCTGCTGCAAACCCGGGGCTGGTAATGAAAAGAGTCGGGGTGCTGGCATTGCAAGGCGATTTCGAAGCGCACAGCCGGGCGGTAGCCCGTGCCGGCGCCAAGCCCGTGCTTGCCCGCGCCGCGTCCGACCTCGAAGATCTGGACGGCCTCGTCATTCCCGGTGGCGAAAGCACCACCATGCTCAAGTTGCTGAACGCCGAAGGCATGGTCGAGCCCCTCGTCGAGTTCGGCCGCAAACGGCCCATCTTTGGGACCTGCGCCGGTGCGATTCTCCTCGCGTCTGAGGTCACGCACCCGGCCCAGCAGAGTCTGGCGCTTATGGATTTGACGGTAGAGCGTAACGGCTATGGCCGCCAGATCGATAGCCGCGTAGCTCAACTCACGCCTGAACCCGCTTTTGCTCAACGGACGCACGCCGGCGAACTCGAGGCCGTCTTCATTCGCGCGCCCATAATCCGACACGTGGGATCTGATGTCCACGTGCTGGCTACCTATCAAGGCGATCCGGTTCTGGTCGAGCAGGGCCGCCACCTGGTAGCTACCTTTCATCCCGAGCTGAGTTCAGATCCCCGGGTCCACGAATTATTCGTATCCAAATTGTGACCCCGGCCAATAAGAAAAGAGTGCTGTTCGTTTGCGTGGGCAACTGTTGCCGCAGCCAGATGGCGGAGGGCTTTGCGGTGCAATACGGCAGCGACGTGCTCGTGGCTGAGAGCGCCGGGCTGGTTCCGGCAGGGGTGGTGGTGGACGAGACGGTCCGTACAATGGCCGAAAGGAATATCGACATTTCAGGCCAGTATTCCAAGGGACTGCGCGTGGAGCAGACTGGTGAATACGACTTGATTGTTAATATGAGCGGCTTCAGCCTGCCCGAAGGCGTGCGAGCGCCCACAGTAGCATGGGCTGTTCCCGACCCGATTGGCCAATCCCACGAGATTTATACACAGGTGTGCGATCAGATCGAAGCATTGGTTTTGGCGCTCATCACCGACTCGCGACTGGAACGTTCGCAAAAAGGCCAGGCCGACAGCAAGCGGGCTTGAATCGGCCGGCGGTGCGATTGAAGATTTCTCAGGGGAGCTGGACGCGACAAGGGCTTGCGCTCGGCGTCATTTAAAGATATCGTAATCCAGATTTTGGATAAGCCAACTGGATTACTTGGACAATGACGGCCTGCGGATTCTTCGCTGCGGCAAAAAAAAATAAGCGGGCGCATTATTGGGTGATAGGGGTGAGTGCGCCCGCCGTCGTAACGGGGATTTAATTATGAGACGTTATAAGGGCGGTTTTTGTTACGACGATTTTTGAATTTTCCTTCTCGCAAGCACTTGTGTAACAAATTGCGCGACCCAGTGTCCCTCACGTCCCAATAGCGCACACCCTAAGGCGACATCCGTACGCTAGGGCGAGAATGCGGCGCGATGGCAGAGGTGAATGTTCCAATTCGATTACGTTCCAAAGCTGGACAACGAGCCCAGTGCATGCAGCCCTGATCAGGCTCTGAGCTAAAATCGTTCACAGCATGAAAGTGGTGCTAGCCGCGGCTCTGTGCTCAGCGTGGGCGGTCTACGCGCAAGAACCCGCCGCTACGCCCGCCGTTTCGGCGCCCAAGACAGAACCGGCTAAGACCGAAGCCGGACAGCCGCCGGTTCTAGAAAATCATGGCAAGCCCATGCGCGTTCCGTTCGAGTGTACGGATGACGACATGCAATGGGCCGGGATGAGCTGCTCGGAAGAAGAGCCGTGTCCGGTTTATATCGAGATCTCGGCCATCGAGCCGGTGGGGAACCGCCTCGTGGTTCTGGCGAACATTCATACCGAATCGATTACCCTGTACTCGGTTCTGCTGACGAGCGAAGACGCGGGCGCCACATGGCGCGAACCGTACGAGCGCGCGCGCGGTGTTGGGCTGGACCACGTCCAATTCATCGATTTTCAAAACGGCTGGATCAGCGGGGAGACCCTGGTACCGGTGGCGCACGACCCGTTTCTGCTGATCACCAACGACGGCGGCGTGACCTGGCGTCTGCGCCCCGTATTCAGCGAAGGAGCGGGCGGTGCGATCCAGCAGTTCTGGTTCGAATCGGCAAAGGTCGGGGATCTGGTGCTAGACCGCCGCGAGACCGCCGACGCGTCGCGTTACGAGTTATACGGAACGCCCAACGGCGGTGAGACGTGGATGATCCGCCGTACCAGCGACGCGCCCATTGCGATCAAGCGGCCCGTGTCCGATCCGGCGGGTTCAAGCTGGCGCATTCGCGCAGACGCGCGTACCAAATCGTTCGCCATCGAAAAGAAGCAAGGAGAACGCTGGAGCGCGGCGGCGAGTTTCCTGGTGCAGATCGGAGCTTGCAAACCGGCGCCGCGTGCAGCACCCGCGCCGCCGGCGACGGAACCGGCTGAGACTGCTGCTCCCGCCGCGCCCGCGACATCCAAGACGCCAAGTCTGAAGAGGCCGCCTAAGCCATGAGTGCCTAGCGATGAAGACCGACGCTATTGAGCTTGAGTTGTTCCGCCATCTCTTCGTCTCCATTGCGGAAGAAATGGGCGTGACGCTGCGCAAGACCGCCTACTCGGCGAACATCAAGGAGCGGCGCGATTATTCCTGCGCGGTTTACGATGCGGCGGGCGAGACGGTGGCCATGGGCGATCACATGCCCGTGCATCTGGGCGCGATGCCGCTTTCGGTGCGTCATGCGATCGATGCGTTCGAACTGGCTCCGGGCGACGTGGTGGTGGTGAACGATCCATTCCGCGGCGGGACGCATTTGCCCGACATCACCGCGGTGTCCGCCGTGTTCGTTAAGGGGCGCAGGCGGCCGGCGTTTTATGTCGCGAACCGCGCGCATCACGCCGATGTGGGCGGCATGAGTCCGGGATCGATGCCGCTGGCGCGCGAGATTTATCAGGAAGGCATTCGCATACCTCCGGTGATGCTCGTTCGCGGCGGCGTTGTGGACCGCGCCCTGATGCAGCTGATCCTGGCCAACGTGCGCACACCCGGCGAACGTGAAGGCGATCTACTCGCGCAAATGATGGCTAACCGTCGTGGCGATGAACGCCTGCGCGAAATCGTGCGCAAGTATGGCCTGCCGCGCGTGCAGCGCAATATGCGAGCGCTACAGGATTACAGCGAGCGGATGACGCGTGCTGCCATCGACAAACTGCCCGACGGTGTTTACCGCTTCAAGGATTTTCTTGACAGCGATGGCGTGAGCGAGCAGCCTGTGAAGATTCAAGTGGCGGTCGCGATTCACGGCGGCTCGGCGGAGGTCGATTTCACTGGCTGCGACGCGCAAGTCGCGGGCTCGGTCAACGCAAACTATGCTGTGGCGCTTTCGGCCACGATGTACGTTTTCCGGTGCCTTGTGGCGGAAGACGTGCCATATACCGCCGGCCTGTTGCGGCCCATCCGCGTCGTGGCGCCCGAGCGCAGCGTAGTCAATGCCGCGCCGCCGGCGGCGATGGCGGCAGGCAATGTCGAAACGTCGCAACGAATCACCGACGTGCTGCTGGGTGCGCTCGCACAGGCGGCGCCCGATCGGATTCCGGCGGCGAGCTCGGGCACGATGAACAACCTCTCGCTCGGCGGATGGGACGCGCGCCGCCGCCAGCCGTTCGCTTATTACGAAACTATAGCGGGTGGCATGGGCGCGTCCGCCAAAGGGCCGGGCGAGAGCGCCATCCATACGCACATGACGAACAGCTGGAACACGCCGATTGAAGCGTTCGAGCGGCAGTACCCGCTGCGCGTGAATCGCTATCAAGTGCGGCGCGGCTCGGGCGGCTCGGGGAAGCGCTCGGGCGGCGATGGCATTGTGCGCGAGATCGAATTTCTCACGCCGTGCGATGTAACCATTCTTTCCGACCGGCGTTCGCGCGGACCGTACGGGCTGGCAGGCGGAAGTGCAGGTGCGCCCGGCCGCAACACCCTGCTGCGCGCGGGTAAGAGCCTGCCCGTTTCCGCGAAAGCGAACTTTTTGACGCGCGTGGGTGATGTCCTGCGCATCGAGTCTCCCGGAGGTGGTGGGTGGGGCCGGGGCAGAAGTTGACGGATTGCGATTTTCGCGATCTGGAAGCGCAGGCGGAAGATGGACTTTTTGCCACACCCGGCGGCCCGGTGCCGGCTATTCATACGACGTTCATGTTCGCAAACGTAAAATGGCTAAAACGGGGAGGACCCACATGAGCTGGTCCACAACATGGTACGTGATGGCCGCCGTCGTGGTGGTCTGCGCCGCGCCAAATCGCTCACCCGCGGAAGTCATTAATTTCGACACGACTCCGGCAGGCGCTCTGCCACCGGGCTGGACCTCGGCTATGACCCACGCCGGCGGCACGCCGAAGTGGGAAGTGCTGGCCGATAGCACGGCCCCCAGCAAGCCGAACGTGCTGGCCCAGCTTTCGAACGATCCCACCGACGGACGATTTCCGCTCGCCATTTTGGAGAAAGCAAATTTCAAAGACGGCGAGCTCAGCGTGCGGACCCGTGCGATATCCGGCAAGGTGGATCAGGGCGCGGGCCTCGTGTGGCGTTATCGCGATCCCGACAACTATTACCTGGTGCGCGCCAACGCGCTCGAAGACAACGTCGTGCTGTACAAAGTCGAGCGGGGCCGGCGCAGCTCCATCGCGCCCAACGGCACGGCTCGCGGAACATATGGGGTCAAACATAGAGTCCCCTCCC
>DATLVQ010000900.1:0-7144 GCA_035577325.1 Bryobacteraceae bacterium
GATTGGAACCGGATCGTCGACACAAACCTGAACGGCACCTTCCGCGCGAACCAGATATTCGGGCGGCAGATGATCAAGCAGGAGCGCGGATCCATCATCAACACCGGCTCGCTGACTAGTTTCGTGAGCTTTGGCGAAGTAACGGCTTACGCTGCCAGCAAGGGCGGGGTGGCCATGCTGACGCGCCAGCTCGGCTGCGAGTGGGCCAAGCACAACGTGCGCGTGAACGCCATCGCGCCCGGGGTTTTCCGCACGCCGCTCAATTCCAAAGTTCTGGATATTCCGGAGCGATCTGCCGCCATTTCGGCGCGCACTCCAATGGGCCGTGTGGGTAACGTGGAGGAGCTTGTTGGCGCGGCGATTTTTCTGGCCTCCGACGCGTCGTCGTTCGTGACGGCGCAGATCATCGCGGTCGACGGCGGGTTTCTGGCCAAAGGGATATAGCGCGCGGCGAGAAGCCTACAGCGTCTTCAGATAGGCGATCAGGTCGTCCTTCTCGTCGTCGGAGAGCATTTCCTTGTAGGCCGGCATGCCATTGCCACCCTCATCGATTTTCTCGCGTACGGTGGCATCGGTAGGCTTCTTGCCGTTATTCATCTTATCGCGGCTAAATAGACCCTTCAGGCCCGGGCCCATTTTCTTTTCCGTGCTGTCGGCGTTGTGGCACACGGCGCATTGCTGGAATGTTTCCTTGCCCTTGTCGGCGTCGCCCTTCTTATCCCCGGCGAAAGCGGGCGCGGAAACCAGAGCCAGCGTCAGGCAACCTGTAACAAGCGTCAATCGATTCATACGAGGGAGTATCTCCTGCTGAGCTGATAAACAGATAGTTTACAATTTTCGAGTGCGGCCCGTCATGATCCTGTTCGCCAAAGCACCCGTGCCAGGCCGCGTCAAAACGCGACTGGCCGCCGCGATCGGCGCTGAGCCAGCCGCGGAACTCTACGGCGCCTTCGTTGCGGATACGCTCGCAAAACTGGCCGGGTTCAAAGATCTTGCGGATAACGAACTCCATACCGACATACCTACCGATGCCTGGATTGATTCGGGCGTTACGCGCGATTTGCAAGGTGCAGGCGGACTGGAATTAAAATTACTTCACGCGCTTGCCCGGGCAATCGGAGCGGGACGCCCGCAGGCGATGGTCCTGGGCAGCGATTCGCCGACCCTGCCGCCCGGGCACATCCAGCGGCTGCTCGATTCGGCGGCGGATGTCGCGCTAGGACCCAGTGACGATGGCGGCTACTACGCGATTGCCTGCCGGCGCGTGCATTCTGCAATGTTCGCCGGCGTGGAGTGGTCGACGCCGCATGTGCTGGAACAGACGGAACGCGCGGCAAGGGCTGCCGGCCTCAGCGTGGATCGCGGCGATTTGTGGTATGACGTGGATGGACCCGAAGATCTAGCGCGTCTCGTGCAGGAACCGGTATTGCCCCCGTGCACCAGGCAGGCGGTCTTGCGAATAGGGAGGGCGAGTTGAAATCATTGCATTTTGGATGGGCGGTGACTTGTGCCGCGACGGCGATGTTTCTGGCGAGTTGCGGGAGCAATGGAACGCCCGTTACCGCCGAGGGTACCGGCGCAGAGGGCAAGAGCACTCTCGTGGAGCGTGTTGGCTCAACCGGTTTCATGCAACTGGAGGCCGATAGCTTCAACAAACTCACGCCGCGCGAGCAGACGCTGGCATACTGGCTGGCACAGGCGTCGATTGCGATTGACCCCATCATTTACGACCAACTCTCCCGCTTCGGCCTCCGCGAGAAACGGCTGCTCGAAGCGCTGGTCGGGCACCCGGAAGGCGTCAAGCCCGAGGTCATGGCGAAGATCGTCGCCTACACCAAGCTGTTTTGGGCCAATAAAGGCAACCACAACGACGACACGGCGCAAAAATTTCTGCCGGAATTCACTTTTGAGGAATTGCGGGAAGCGGGCGCGGGCGCCATGCGCAGCGGTTTGCGCATCGGCGATCCCTACAGCGCGGGCAAGCCAATTCAGACCGAGGCCGATTTCGCCTCCGAGATCGCCGAGCTGAAGCCGGCGCTGTTCGATCCCAATTTTGAGCCCATGATCACGGCCAAGAGTCCGCAAGGCGGGCTCGACATCCTGCAGGCCAGCGCGAACAACTTTTACTCAGGGGTGAAGCTGGCGGACTTAAAGAACTTTCACGAACGGTATCCGCTCAATTCGCAGTTGGTGAAGACCAAAGACGGCAAACTGGTGGAGATGGTTTATCGCGCGGGTACGCCCGATGGCCGTATTCCGCCCGGCATGTACGCTCCGTTCCTAAGGAAAGCCATCGAATATTTCCAGAAGGCGCGCGCATTTGCCGAGCCGGGGCAGGACAAAGTCATCGACGATCTCATTCGCTTCTACCAGTCGGGCGAGCCCGAGGACTGGCTGAGGTTCGACGCCAGCTGGGTGCAAAACAATGCCAGCGTGGATTTCGCTAATGGCTTCATCGAAGTTTATCGGGACGCGCGCGGCGCCAAGGGCACTTCGCAGAGCTTTGTTTCCGTCACCGATCAGCGCGTCAATTCACTCATGCTCAAGATCGCCGACAACGCGCAGTACTTCGAAGATCACGCGCCCTGGGATTCAAAGTATAAGAAGCAGGGCGTCAAGCCGCCCATGGCGAAAGCGGTTGAGACGGTGGCGGAGACGGGCGATTTTCATGTCATCACCGTCGGGGACAACCTGCCCAACGAAAACGAGATTCACGAGAAGTACGGTTCCAAGAGCTTTCTGTTCACGGGCAGCACCCGGGCATTTTCGCACGCGACGGGCCACACTTCACTCGAAGAATTCGCTTACAGCCCCGAGGAGATCGAGCGCGGGAAGAAGTACGGCGACGAGGCAGAAGATCTGCTCACTGCGCTTCACGAGATCATCGGACACGGTTCGGGAAAGCTGAACCCGAAGCTGACGCACGAAGCGGCGTTCTACTTGAAAGAGTATGCCTCGACGCTCGAAGAAGCCCGCGCCGATCTGATGGCGCTGTGGAATGTGTTCGACCCGAAATTGCAACAGCTGGGTCTGATCTCGAGCCCTGAGGTCGGAAAGACAATGTACGATCAGTCTGCGCGCGTGGCCATCACGCAGCTTCGCAAGATGCTGAAGGGCGACACCATTGAAGAAGACCACGACCGTGACCGGCAGCTCATCGTCAACTACATCATCGATAAGACCGGAGCCATAGCCCGCGTGGAGCGGGCCGACAAGGCGTACATCACGGTGCGCGACTACGACAAGATGCATCAAGGCGTGGGAATGCTGCTGGCGGAGTTGATGCGTATCAAGGCCGAGGGCGATTACGAAGCCATCAAAGCGCTAGTCAACCAGTACGGCGTGCATTTCGATGCAGCGTTGCGCGATCAAGTCGTCGCGCGCTATAAGAAGCTCAACCTGCCGACATACTGGGCGGGAATTAATCCTATTGTCGATGCCACAATCGGGGCGAATGGAGAGGCGAGCGCCGTGCACATTTCCTATCCGCGTGATTTTGTGAAGGAGCAGCTCGGCTACGCGGCGATGTATCGATAGGCAGGACGGGCATTTTTGCCGGTCCTACTTTAGAATGAAAAATTGCTCCTCCTACTATTCCTGATTGCCTTACCCGCGCTCGCGCAGGTGACTACCGGGGCCATCTCCGGTTACGTTCTCGATCCCAGCCAACATGCCATCGCCGATGCCGAAGTTGTGGTGCGCGATACTGCGCATGGGTTCGGGCGGCGCGTGCGCGCGGACCATTCCGGCTACTATGCGGTGGGCGAGTTGGCGCCGGCTGTTTATCAGGTGTCAGCGTCGGCCCCCGGATTCGAGGCTTCAGCGCGCGAGATCCGCGTCGAAGTGAACACGCGCATTCGGCTGGATCTGGCGCTGGCCCTTGCCGGCCGCAAAGAGTCGGTCGACGTGCGCGTGGCGACGCAGCGCATCCAGTCCGAATCGTCTGAGCTGGGCGAAGTTGTCGATCAATCCCGTATTCAGGAGCTTCCGCTCAATCGCCGCGATTTTCTGCAGCTCGCCCTGCTTGCGCCCGGCGTGCTTCCGGCCGTGCAAAGGTCGGAACTTTCGCAGCGTGGCGGATTTGCTTTCCATGTCAATGGCGCGCGTGAGGAGTTCAACGATTTTCTCATCGACGGCGCCGATAATAACGATCCGTACGAGCGCTCGTGGGTGCTGCAGCCGCCGGTCGACAGCATTCAGGAATTCAAGATTGCCACCAACGGTTACAGCGCCGAGTACGGTCGCGGCGCCGGCGGGCAGATCAACATTGTCACGCGCAGCGGTGCGAACGCATGGCATGGCTCAGCGTATGAATACCTCCGTAATCGCGTGTTTGACGCACGCAATTTCTTTGATGGTGCGGACAAGCCCAAGTACATCCGCAATCAATATGGCGGCGGCGGAGGAGGGCCGATCGTTCGCAACCGCACTTTCTTCTTTGCGAATTTCGATGGCTTGCGCGAGCGGCTGGGGCTGACGCACCTGGCCAGCGTGCCCACGCCACAGGAACGGACTGGCGATTTGTCGGCGTTGGGCCGGCCGGTATTGGACCCATTCACGCAGCAGTCGTTCTCCGGCGGAATCATCCCGGCATCGCGCATTTCCCCGATCGCGCGGAAGGTTCTGGGAATGTATCCCCTTCCCAATTTGCCGGGCGTCGCCGGAAATTACTTGGCGCAGCCCGTGCAGACGGAGGACACTTCGCAGTTTACCGGGCGTGTGGACCATCATTTTTCGGCTGGCGATCTGGTCACCGTGCGTTATAGCTTCGGCGATCAGAATGTGTTCGAGCCTTACACCAAAGAGTCCACCGACCTCCCCGGCTTCGGCGATTTCGTGACCAATACCGGGCACAATATCATGGCGCAGTATCAGCGCGTGCTCGGCCCGCGCACCGTAAATTCGCTGCGTTTCGGATTCAACCGCTACTTCCATCAGGTGCTGCAGCAGAACCATACGACGGACGTCAATGCGCTCTGGGGCGTAGGATGGCTGACGGTGCCGAAGCAAGATCTCGGTTTTCCTGGGATCACGGTGGCCGGCCTTTCGCATCTGGGCGATCTGACACAACTGCCGCTATCGCGGCATAGCAACACGTGGCAGTTCGGCGATGGCCTGGAGCTCATCCGCGGCGGCCATGGCCTGAAGATCGGCGGTGAAGTCCGCTATACGCAGCTGAACGCAATTCTGGATTACTATACGCGCGGATCGCTTTCATTCCTCGGCGCGATTTCAGGATCGGGGATCGGTGATTTCCTGCTGGGATTTCCAACCTTCGGTTTGCAATCGCAATCCAATAATCCGCAGACGCTGCGCACAACCGCATATAACGTCTATCTGCAGGACGACTGGAAAATTGCGCGGCGCCTCACGCTGAATCTCGGTGTGCGCTATGAGTACGATACCCCAGCGACAGATCCGACGAACCGCATGTCCATCCTGGATCTGGCCTCACGGCGGGTTGTTCGCGTGGGCACAGCCGGCATTTCGCGTTCGGGTTTGCAACCCGATCGGAATAACTTTGCCCCGCGTATAGGTTTTGCCTGGACGCCGGCGGAGAAGCTCGTGCTGCGCGGCGGTTATGGCGTCTACTACGACGCGGGCATGTTGGTGGTGAACTCGTCGCTCTACTTCAATCCGCCATATTTTAATTTGCAGCTCGCGTTCCCCACCGCAACGTCGCTACCGTCGATTGATAATCCGTTCGTCAACGGAATTCCTGCACCGCCGTCTCCGAACACGTTGAGCCCCGATATCACCACAGGCTATGTGCAGAACTGGAATTTCAACGTGCAGCACCAGCTGTCTTCGTCGACCGTGGCGAGCGTCGCATACGCGGGATCGAAAGGCACGCACCTTATCGGCTCACGCGATCTGAACCAGCCGCCGCCGGGCCCCGGGCCAGTGTTCACGCGCAGGCCTTATCCGCAGTTTGGCAGCATTTTCTTCAGCGAAAGCGCCGGCAATTCCGATTTCCATGCGCTTGAAGCGTCCATCAACCGGCGCCTCGCCCACAACTTCTCGGTGCTCGCGTCGTATACGTTTTCAAAATCGATAGACGATACGTCGGCTTTCCTGGGCACGTTACCGGACAAGAATTTTCCCCAGAACAGCGGCAACTACCGCGCGGAGCGCGCGCTTTCAAGCTATGACATGCGTCACCGCTTCACCGCGGCTTATGTTTACCATCTGCCCGGCCGCGCCTGGTGGGTCAGGAATTCCGAAGTGCGTGGTATTACGGTCGCCCAAGCCGGGCAGCCATTCACGCCGGTCCTGCGCGGCGATAACAGCAACACCGGAAACACAGGCGGCATCTTCGGCTCAGACCGTCCGGATGTGCTGCGCGACCCGCACCTCGATCATCCCACCCCGGAGCGCTGGTTTGACACCTCCGCGCTTGCCATCGCGCCGCCCTATCATTTCGGTTCGGCCGGCCGGAACATTCTCGAGGCTCCCGGCCTGTTCACCTTCGATATGGCGTTCTCCCGGCGCTTCACAATCCGCGAAGGAGCGAGCCTATCTTTCGACGCGGAAGCCTTCAACCTGGTCAATCGCGCGAATTTCGATTTGCCGCAAGGAATCGCAGACGATCCCACGACATTTGGCAGAATTTTTTCAGCCAAAGCGCCACGCCAAATCCAGTTCGCGCTACGTTTCGCATTTTGACGCGGTCGGCGAGTCCAGCATTCCGGCCGGTGAATCCCAGGGACGCGAGCGCGCCACCGTCCGTTAGAATGAGAATATGCGCATCCTTCTTTTCAGCGGCAAAGGAGGCGTGGGGAAAACCAGTATTGCAGCCGCTACCGGCCTGCAACTATCGCGTCTCGGTTACCGGACGCTGGTGATGAGCGTCGATCCGGCGCATAGTCTGGCCGACGCCTTCGATCTGGAAACCGGCCTGTTTCAGAGCAAGACCAACGATCCGTATCCCATCAACGACAAGCTCTCCATTCACGAAGTCAATATTCAGAAAGAAATCAAACGGCATTGGCGCGAGATTTCCACGTACGTGGTTTCGGTGCTGCGCACCACGGGTATCAGCGACGTGGAAGCCGAGGAGCTGGCCATCCTGCCGGGCATGGAAGAGCTCAGCGCCATGATGTACGTCAACCAGTTCCGGCGCGAGGACCGCTACCAGGTGATC
>DATLVQ010000901.1:0-5330 GCA_035577325.1 Bryobacteraceae bacterium
TTGGCCAGGTGCCCGCGATCCAGTTCGCCGATGTTGGCGGTCAGTTCCCAGCTGCTCAGATTCGGAATCTCGGCAATCACCATCCCGGGGCTAACGCGATCGCCTACGCGGAAGGGAGGCAGCATCATTCCCCGGTAACCCCAATTGATATTGGGATTCTGCCGCACCGCCACGTAGCCGGCGCGCTGGGCTTTAATGGTCATGGCATCGATATTTTTCTTCGCCGCCGCGGCCTGCACCTGCGCCTTGCTGCGCGCGGCTTCCTGGATGGCGACGCCAGCCTGGTTGGTGGCTTTAAAATTAGCGGTGTCCTGCTCGAGCTGCTTCAGGTGGTCCTTCGCCGATTCGAGCGCCAGATCGTTTTGCTTGGCGACGATCGCCGAAAGCATGCGGTTCTTGCGGCAATCCAGCTCGGCCTGGCGGACGTCGGCCTTGGCCTTCATCAGCTGGTAATTGTTTTCTTCCTGCTGGGCTTCGCCGTCCGCCTGCGCCTTGAGCACTTGCTGCTCGGCCTCTGCCAGGTCGGCTTCGGATTCTTTCAACTTGAAAGCTTGATCGGTGGTGTCAAACTGCAAAACGATTTCACCCACATTCACCAGTTCGCCGGCTTTGCGAAGCACCGTGATGTGCATGTCGGCGGCGCCGATCATGGGCGCGGCCAATTCCTCTGAATTGCCGCCCTTCAGTTCGCCTTTGGCCGTCACGGTCGGATACACGTCGCCGCGTCGCACTCGCGTGGTGGGTATGCCGGCGGCGCGTGAAGTTGAGAGCGAACGATACAGCCGCAAGCCTCCCCAGCCGAGCCCGGCCACAATCGATATCAGCAGCAGCGGAATCAGAAAACCGCGGGGCCGCAGGCGTTTTCGGCGGCGCGGAATGACCGGAGCCGCTTCGGGCCGCGACGGAACCGCGGGAGTTTGAATCGCCGGCGTGCTCATCTCTGCTTGTTCTCCAGATCGAGCTCTGTCAGCGAGACGACGGCGTTGTCGGCTAAGCCGCGGACCGCAATCTCGTCGGGGTTGCGCGCCAGGATCTCGACTTCGGTCGAGCGATACGTGCCGTCCTTCTGGGCGACGTAGACAATCGGCTTGCCTTCGCGCGTGAAAATCGCTTTCCCCGGAACACTGATGGCATTGGCAATGCGGTTGGTGACTACATCCATGCTGCCGTTCATATCCGGCCGCAGGCGGGTGTCGGGCTTTTCGATCTGCGCGTAAGCGCGAAAACTGCGCGTGGGCGGCCACTCGAGCGCCATTTGCGTGAGCGGCGAGATGCCCGCCAGCTTGGCGGAAAAAATCTGCTCGGGAAACGCGTCCACATGCACGCGGACATCGTTGCTGACGGTCACGCGGCCGCGATCCACTTCATCCAGCTTTCCTTCCATGCGGATGGTCGTGAGATCGGGAATGTCCGCCAGCGGGGCGTTGGGCCAGGCGTGGTCGCCCACTTTGAAGGGCTGCCGGTTCATCCAGCCTTGCGATGTGTTCATCTGATAGATGACAACGCCATCGATCGGCGCCTTGATTTCCATCTGGCCCAGTCTTTCTTTTGCCAGGTCGACTTCCGCTTGCGCCTTGTCGCGCTGCCGCGTCAACGAAGCCACTTTGGCTTCATCTGATTTTTGGTGCAGATTCACGGTGGCCTCTTGCACCTTGAGCTTCTTTTCCGCCGATTCCAGATCGACCTTGCTCTCTTCTCCCTGGATGACGCTCACGATGGCCTGCTTGGAGGCTTCGAGCTTGGCGCGCTCGACCTGATAGCGCGCGTTGGCCAGGTCGAGCTTGTCCTGCTCGGCGGTGATGCGCGCCTGCGCCACGGCTTGATCGACTGTCGACTGCGCCTGGCGCAGAATGGCGTTCTTTTCATCCAGTTGCTGTTTGGCGCTCGATGGATCGAAGCGGATCACCGGCTCATGCGCTTTTACCTGCCCTCCAGGAGGCGCCAGCCAGACAATCTTGAGATCCGGAACATTGGTCGGTGCGGTCAACTGCACCGTGCGCTTGACCGACAACTCGCCGCGGCAGCGGACGATGACCGCGAACTCGCCCTTGCGGACGCGGGACGTGGGGGGATTGACCGCCGCCTGGACCTTGCGCATCCGGTACAGACCCGCAGTGGCTGCGGCAATGATGGCGACCGACACCAGCATTCCCACCCAGAGCCGCCATGATCTTCGGCGCGCCGCCATTGTCAACCTCGCTTTTCCGCCGCGTTTCGTGGAGCAGCGTCCACTTTCGGGTCGACCGGCGAGAGAACCTCGTCTCCCTGCCCCAGACCTGCGGTGATTTCGATCCAGGTGTCGTTAAATTGGCCCACCTGCACGGCCCGTTCCTCCTGGCTGCCCGCTCCCATAACGCGCGTAACGTATGGTTTGCCTAGCCGGTAGTGGACCGCCTCCCGAGGGATCAGCAACGACGGCTGCTTCTGTATCACGTCAAGGTCCACTGCGGCCGAGAGGTCGGGCAGCAAGTGCGCATCGTGCTCATCGAGGCGAAATCGCGCGGAAAAACTCCGCACCAGGCTGCCTAAGAGAGCCGTGGCGACGGGGCTGGCGGAGTCAAAATGGGCCTTGAAGGTCAGGTCCGGATAGGCATCCAGGCGTACAATCGCTCCCGAGCCCTCGCCCAGCGCGGCGCCATCCGGCTCGCCAACGGCCACCTGCACGGCCATTTCAGAGGGATCGAATATGCGCAGCAGTGGCGCGCCCGGATTCAGCAGATCGCCTTCCTGCGCCGGGCCATAATTGTCGTTGTGCCAGGAGTTCTCTTTCGCCACCATTCCCGGCAGAGGGGCTTTCAGCACCAGCCGGTCGGCATTGGCACGGGCCCGCTCCCAGGCCACTCTCTGGCGGTCGCGCTGCAACTCCAGAATTTTCAGGTCGGCGGCTTCCGATACATCGTGGAAATGGTGGGACCGCTTCAGGCTGGCCACGTGTGCCTGGGCATCCTCCAGCTTCGCCTGATTCTTGAGGCGATCGATCTCGCTGAGGATTGGGCCTTTACGAAGCTCGAGCGCGGCTTTCGACAGGTCGGCTTCGGCCTGCTGCATATCGGAGCTGCGTTTTTCCGCGTCGGCGCGATGCTGGGCGATGCGCTGATCCACCTGGTGCTGCAGGTCCTCGAACTTGGCCTGCGCTTCGCGGGCGTTGTCGACTTCCTTGGTGCGGTCGAATTCGGCCAGGATATCACCGGTCTTTACTTCCGCTCCACCGGAAACGAGCTTGGTGAGCGTCATGTCGCCGCCTTGACCCTCGATCTGCGGCACCCGGATAGTCAGTGCATTGACGGCTTCGACCGTCCCGTTTGAGCGCACCACACGCCGCAGCCGGTCAAACCGGACTTTGACCCTCTTAAGTGGAGCCTTGGATTGGGTGGTGGCCTGAATGGGGGCGGTTTTGGCCTGGCATCCCAGTAGGATGAGGGCAGCGCCAATCGCGGCGACCGCGTAAAGACTCGAAACTGGCCGGTTTAGCCGCATAGAACACCTAAAACAGGAGCTAGTCGGAATATTAGACGCCGGACGCGTCTTGTTTGTTGGGTAGACGTTGATATTAATGAAACTATTTCAAAAATCGTTGCCAAATTGAAATGATCCAATCGCGCTAGAAGCACCAAGCAGGGGTGGGGGTTTCGATCATCGAAACGATGGACAGCAGATTGCGCCTGTCCTACCTTGGAAGACGTGGCGACATTCGAACTGGTGGCGGAATGCCGGGAGACGGGCGCGCGCGCCGGGGTGCTCCACACTGCGCACGGCGATATCGAGACGCCGGTTTTCATGCCTGTCGGCACGCAGGCCACGGTCAAGGGGCTGACGCAGCGCGATCTCGCCGAGGAACTGGATGTCCGCATCCTCCTGGCAAACACCTATCATCTTTATCTGCGCCCGGGGCACGAGGCTATTCGACGCATGGGAGGACTGCACAGGTTTATGTCCTGGCCGCGGGCGATCCTCACGGATTCAGGCGGGTACCAGGTTTTCAGCCTGAGCGGGCTGCGAAAGATCACCGACGATGGCGTGACGTTTCAGTCGCATCTCGACGGCGACCGGCATGTGTTCACGCCGGAATCGACGGTGGACGTCCAACTGGCGCTGGGCAGCGACATCATGATGGTGCTGGACGAGTGCCCGGAATATCCCGTGAGCCATGAATACGCCCGGGAGTCCATGGAGCGCACCGTCGCTTGGGCGTTGACAGGGTACGCCCATTACCGGCAGAGGACCGCGGAGACCCCGGCGTCGCAGTCCCTGTTTCCGATCGTGCAAGGCTCCATGTTCGCGGATCTGCGGCGAGCGTGCGCCCGGCAACTTGTCGAACTCGATGCCGATGGTTATGCCGTCGGCGGGTTATCGGTGGGGGAGCCCCGGCCTCTGAGCCTGGAAATGGTGGAATCAACAGCGCCGCTGCTGCCGCGGGAACGCCCACGTTACGCCATGGGCGTTGGCATGCCGGAGGAACTAACCGAGTACGTGGCCCGCGGAATCGACATGATGGACTGCGTGCTGCCCTCGCGCAACGCGCGCAACGGGTATCTTTTCACGACGCAGGGGCGCGTAATCATCAAGCACACGCAGTATAAGGAAGACCAGCGGCCCATCGACGAGCATTGCGGCTGCTACACTTGCAGAAACTATAGCCGGGCATATCTACGTCATCTGTATCAAGCGGGTGAAATCCTGTACGCGTCGCTGGCCACGCGCCACAACCTCACGCGCTACCTTGACATCATGCGTGAGATCAGGCACGCTATCCTACTGGGCCGATTCCCCAAATACTTGAAAGCTGTCCGGGCGGTACCGGTCGAAGTAGAATAATCCTCATTTGGTTCCATCACAGTGCTCTTGAATCTGTTTCTGCAACAGTCGTCCCCCAACTCGCTGGTGGGGTTTGTCCCCATCCTGCTCATCTTCGCGATCTTCTACTTTCTTCTGTTTCTGCCCATGCAGCGGCAGAAGAAGCAGCAGAAGAAGATGCTCGAAGAACTGCAGAACGGAAACACGGTGCTCACGAGCGGCGGCATCGTCGGAACCATCGTGTCCATTGACGGCGACACTCTGGTGCTGCGTGTGAAACCGGACAATATCAAACTGCAGGTCGCGCGCAGCGCGGTCTCGAGCCTGATTCCGGCGGAAGGCAAGAAGCAGGCAGTCTAGGTTAAGAAGGTCATCATGCAAAAAAATCTCAGGACCAAAACGATTGTCATCGTCTTGACCGTTCTGGTTTGTATCTACGGCATTATCGGGCTACCCAAGTCGGTCAGCGACGTGAAGGACAACCTGAAGAAGAACATCAAGCTGGGCCTCGATCTGCGGGGTGGCAGCCACCTGGT
>DATLVQ010000902.1:0-15803 GCA_035577325.1 Bryobacteraceae bacterium
TCGACACGCTCTTTATCGCGACTGCTCGCGATGGTAGCAGCTCCCGCGCGTGCCAGGCCACGGGCAATGGCCTGGCCGATGCCGCTCGTCCCGCCGAGCACCACTGCGACTTTGTTTTTGAGGGAAAATTTTTCTTCGAGATAGCTCATTGAGGGTGAATGGGCATCATATCAAGCTGTGAGGTCGGCAGTGTCCGCAGTTTTCATGCCGCGTGGCAATTATGCACCCTTATAACAACTCGAATTTCTCACCCCACCCCGGCATCACCGTTTCCACGCCGTACTGCTTCTGAATAGCCTTCTGCAGCTCCGACACGCCCTCCGGTTCGCCGTGCACCAGGAAAATTTTCTTGAGCGATCCAGCCACAGGCTTGATCCAGGCCAGCAGCTCGAGTTGATCGGCGTGCGCACTCAGCGACTGTAGGCTGTCGACCTCTGCGCGCACCCGCATGGGCTCGCCGAACACTTTCACCTCGGGCCATTTATCCACCAGCTTGCGCCCTAGCGTGTTCTCCGCCTGGTAACCCGTAATCAAAATCGTGCATCTCGGGTCACCAAGGTTGTTGCGCAAGTGATGCAGAACGCGGCCGGCTTCTAGCATGCCGGAGGGCGAAATAATCACGCACGGGCCATGCAGGTCGTTCAACTTTTTTGATTCGCTGGCCTCGCGGACGTACGTGAGCCGCTTAAAGCCGAACGGATCGTTGCCATCCGCCAGATATTTTCGCGTCTCTTCGTCGAAGCACTCCGGATGCTTGCGGAATATTTCGGTCACGTTCACCGCGAGCGGGCTATCGACGAAAATCGGAATGTTCGGCACGCGCTCTTCATTGGTCAACTCGTGCAGCAGGACCACCAGCTGCTGCACCCGGCCCACGGCGAATGCGGGCACGATGACCCGGCCTCCGCGCGCCGCCGTCCGTCTCACCACGTCCCCCAGTTTGTCTTTGGCCGATCCCAGCTCTTCATGCCGCCGCCCGCCATAGGTGCTCTCGAGTATCAGATAATCCGCCGCCGGTGGAGGATCGGGATCGCGCAGGATGAGCATGTGGCTCCGCCCCAGGTCGCCCGAGAACAACAATCGCACTTCGCGGCCATTCTCCGAGGAGCGCAGAAGGACCGTCGACGACCCCAGAATGTGCCCGGCATCGTAGCTCTGGTAAGTCAGGTGCGCGCTTAACGGCTTCGGCGTGTAGTATGGCACGGGCTGCAATAGCGGCAGTGTGCGGTTGGCATCGTTTGTCGTGTAAAGCGGCTCGATCGGCGCCAATCTCGCGCGGTGGTGCCGCTTGTTGAGAAATTCGACGTCTTTCTCATGGATGTGTGCCGTGTCGAGCAGCATGGCGTGTGAGAGGTCGACGGTTGCGGGCGTGCTGTAGATCGGCCCGCTGAATCCGTTTTTCACCAGCAGCGGCAGATTGCCGCTGTGATCGATGTGCGCGTGCGAGAGAATTACAGCGTCAATGCTCGCAGCGGCAAAAGGAAAATGGCGGTTGCGTTCTTCGGCTTCCCTCCGGTGGCCCTGATACATCCCGCAGTCCAGCAGGTAGCGTTTGCCGTCGGCTTCCAGCTGATGCATCGACCCGGTGACGGTTCGGGCAGCCCCCCAAAAGGTAAGTTTCATCGTGAGATTGCGAGTGGCGCGGGCTCGGCTAAGTTGTTTCCCTCATGGCGGCGCGAAACCTTCCAGGCGATGGTACTGATATGGCGCGAAAGGCGATCACGCTTGCCGTCCTGCTCCTGGCCCTCGCCCCAGCCGCTCGTTTGGCGTGGATGGCGCGCGAGATGCCGCATTTCGGGCATCTCCATGACGATAGCATCTATTTCGTCGCCGCCAAATCAATGGCGGAAGGCCGCGGCTACCGCATTTTGAGCCTGCCGGGCGAACCATTTCAGACCAAATATCCGCCGCTCTGGCCGCTCGCGCTGGCCGCCATCTGGAGAATCGATCCGCGGTTTCCTGAAAATCTGCGCTGGGGAATGGCGGTCGCCTGGGCCATGCTGCCGGCGTTCATGGCAGTGGCTTCGTACTGGTTTCGGTCGGCTGGCTTCGGATCGTCCATGCGGACATCGCTTTGCGCGGTGCTGGTGTTGAGTCCCTGGATCGCATTTATGAGCACTACTCTGATGAGCGAACTCGTTTTCTCCGTCGCGCTCCTGGCGGCGCTGTTGGCCATCGAGGGCGCCGGAACAAGCGTGTGGCACGCGCTGGCCGCGGGCGCTTTAAGCGCGGTTGCCTATCTGATCAAGACCGCCGCCCTACCCTTGCTGATTGTCGGTCCGCTGTGGCTGATCTGGCGGCGTCGCCACAGAAGCGCGGTCGTATTCTTCTGCGGAATGCTGCCGGCTGTTGTGGCGTGGATGTTCTGGGCCGGCCATCACATGACCGGCGCGCGCGACATCGTTTCGCTCTACTACACCAACTATCTCGGATACCAGATCTACAACATAGCCTTTCGCGATCTGCCGCTGGTTATGTGGAAGAATCTCGACGGCGTGTTTTCGGGCATTGCCGGATTATTGATCTTCGACCTGGGCAAGTCGGTGTTCGGCATGCACCTCTCGCGCTTTCTGGCCATCGGCGCGATTGTGGGAGTAGTGCGGCTCGCTCGCACGCACAGTGTGACGCCCTACCACGGCTTCGCGGCGGTTTACACGGCAGTCCTGCTGGTGTGGCACTTCCCGCCCAACGAGCGCTTCATGCTCCCGCTGTTTCCCTTGCTGCTGGCTGGCCTGGAAAGCGAACTGGCACATCTGGGAAGCGTGATGCGTGGCGCGTGGCGGCAAGGCGCGGCGAATCGCACGGTGGCCGCCGGCATAATCGCTTGCGCCGCCACGCTCGCTGGGTTCGGCATCGTCATGAACGCGGCCGCTATATTCCACGAGTTCCCCGAAATCATCGGACAGCATCGTACAGTCGTTGCCAGTAACCGCGCCGCATTCGCCTGGATTGCGCAACACACGGACGGCGGCGCCTTCTATGCGTACGACGATCCGGTATTTTTCCTTTACACCGGTCATCATGCCGCCAGCCTTCCGGTCGCACCCATGCCCTTTTACCGGGAAGACCGAGCGGCCATTCTGGCTCCCTTCCGCAACATGCCCGCCTTCGCGCGCGAGCAGCTCCTTGACTACTTCCTCTTCACCGCGGCCGACTTCCATCGGGATTTGCCGGAGTCGGAGCGCCGCGAAGTCCGGCGAATCCTCTCCACCCAGCCGGAGATGATTCGCATCTACGATCGCGAATTGTCCGCGATATACCGCTTGCAGCCGGCAGGCGCGGGCTCGCCGCCGCTACTGACGCTCGCATCGCCCCGCTAACCGCCCGCTCGCGTGCCATCCGCACACGGAATGTGGGCAAATGCATACATGCGATGTCCCTCAGTCGCCCGGCGTGCAAGGGCTTTCCCCGCACTATCAGCCAGTTCGCCATCCTGGCAGGAAATCTGCATTTCCTATGGCGAGAGGTGCCCATATGTATGACCTTCGTCCCGACAACGGACCATCGACAGATCGGTCTCAAGTTTCCGAACAGTTTTCCAAAGTAGCCAAGAGCTACACCGGCGCATGGATAGCCATCAGCGTTCTGGCTGCGGGCGTATCCGGCTTATGCTGGTACGCTTCCACCCTGCGGCACGCGCCGGCAGTGCTGGCGCAGTTCCCCGCCCTCCAGCAATCTTTTGAGAGCATCAGTGCGCGCCTGGCCGCCACCGAAGCCAAAGTCAAGAACTGGGATAGCAGTCAGCAGGAGCTGGAAGCGCAAGTAGCCAAGCTCCATATCGAAATGACGTCCCGCGTCCGCGCCGCAGCCAGGCAGGCGCAAAGCCTCAATATGAAGCTTTACAGGCAGCTGCATGAGGAGATGGCGTCACAGACGCAGGGCATCGCGACGCAGATTAGCCGCCTGGAATCGGCGGGCGAATCCGCGCACGCCAGCGTGGAAGTACTGCAGACCGCCCTCGGCGCGCTGCGCGAGCAAGCCGACCAGCAGGCAGGCGAGCTGCGCAAGGTGAAGGACGAGCTGGATCGCGATTCTGCAAATCACGGTAAGCTACTGGCGTCAATAACCGAGCAAATGGAAAGCAAGGCGCGTGAGGTTGAGGCGCTGTCCAAGAAACTGGACGTCAGGCGCGTCGATTTCGAAGTCACGCGCAATCACACCGGGCCGCTCACGGATGAGATCTCGCTGAGCGTCACCGGGACCGATGTCAGCCACCGCCGCATCACCGGCTGGATGTGGGTGATGCCGGACCGCCGCACCATCTGGCTCCACGGTCAGGGCGCCCAACAGCCGGTCGTGTTCTACGGCTACCAGGATGGCAAGCGCCGCGAGTTGGTGATCACGAATGTGGCCCGGGATTCCGTGACCGGATACCTGCTCCTACCCGGCGATAATGACACCAGCCTTACGGCTGCGGCGTCCGGTGGTCAATAGCCAGCGCCCGCCAAAGTGTCCAGACCCGATCCATGCGCCGAGGCGCTCTGCCCCTGTGGGAGAGCGCCTCGGCGCTCAAGTGAAGCCCGCCAACCGATCCTGGCCGCTTGACCCCAGGGCCAATTTGCCTCGCCTTGCCTTTTCCCCAATACCCGCTAAAATAGGATTGTAGGTGTCGAACTATACGAGTGGGCGAAAGCCCACTTTTTTGTTGGCCGGCGCCTTTTGAAGGACATGCGGCACGAAGTGGTCTCGAAAATCGAAGAAGTCGCGCAGCGGGTGGCCGCGTCGGATGGAATTGAAGTAGTCGAGGTCGAGTTCAAGGGCGGCGGCGGGAATCAACTGGTGCGTATCTCGATCGACAAACCCGAAGGCGTTACCCATGCCGATTGCGAGCTGGTTTCCCAGCAGGTGGGGACTATTCTGGACGTCGAAGACGTCGTGCCGGGCCATTACACGCTCGAAGTGAGTTCGCCGGGCGTGGAGCGGAAGCTGCTCAAGCCGAACGATTACATCCGGTTTCAGGGAAAGAAGGCGAAAATCGTGTTGCGCGAGCCGGTCGAGAACCAGCGTCACCTGCAAGGGACGTTGGCGGGCCTGGAGAACGGCACGGTTTCGCTCGATACGGGCGCCGGTCGCGTCCTCCGCTTCCCTCTCAACCAAGTGGAACGGGCCAACCTGAAGTTCGAGTGGTAGTTCCCTCCAGGTACAAAGCCAAGCGGACAGAGTGAAAGAGGATTTACTTTGGAAACGATCTACCAGTCCATTGAGATTTTAAGCAAGGAAAAGGGCATCGACATGCAGATCGTCCTCGACGCGGTCAAGGACGCTATGCTAATTGCCGCCCGCAAGCATTTCCGTACCGAGGAAGACTACGTGGCGGAGATGGACGAAAAGACCGGCGCCATACATCTGTTCGCTATCAAGAAGGTCGCTGACCCGGTTACCGATCCGGTGAAGGAAATAACGCTCCAGCAGGCCCTGAAGATCAATCCGGAAGCTGCCATCGGGTCCGAGATTCGGATCGAGAAGCCTACCGACGCGCTGGGGCGCATTTCCGCTCAGACCGCCAAGCAGGTAATTTTTCAGAAAGTCCGCGAAGCCGAGCGCGAAACCGTTTTCAATGAGTACTCGGGCCGCACCGGAGAACTCGTGAATTGCACGGTCAAGCGCGTGGAGGGGCCGGATCTGATTCTGGATCTCGGCAAGACCGAAGCCCGGCTGCCTAAAAAAGAGCAATCGCGCCTGGAAAGTTTCACCGTGGGCGACCGCGTTCGCTGCGTCATTCGCCTCGTAGACAAGTCCAGCAAGGGTCCAGGCGTATTGGTATCACGCGCCGCGCCCGAGCTTGTCATGCGCCTGTTCGAGCAGGAAGTGCCGGAAATTTACGATTCGACCGTCGTCATCAAGGGTTGCGCGCGCGAAGCCGGCGAGCGGACCAAGATCGCCGTGCACAGCCGCGACCGCGACGTGGATAGCGTGGGCGCCTGCGTGGGCATGAAAGGCATGCGCGTACAGTCCATCATTCGCGAGCTGCGCGGCGAGAAGATCGACATCATCGAGTTCTCGGACGATGCAGTAACCTTTGCCACGCACGCCCTCAGTCCGGCCAAGATCAGCCGCGTGACCGTGATCGACGCGGTGGAAAAGCACATGGAAGTCATCGTGGACGACTCCCAGCTCTCTCTGGCTATCGGCAAGAAGGGGCAGAATGTGCGCCTCGCGGCCAAGCTGCTGGGCTGGAAAATCGACATCAAGAGCGAAGAAGAAAAGCGCCAGGAAGTCGAGACCGCCATGGCTGCGCTTACGGTTCCGGGTGCGCCCGTATCTGTCTTAATCGATTACGGTTTAAGCGAAAAAATCGCCGAGCAATTGCTCGAATCTGGCGTGACGACCGTCGAGAAACTCGGCAGCATGACGCCCGAGCAACTCGAAGAAATTCCAGGGATTGAGCCGGAACTGGTTGAAAAAATTCAGCTGGCCGTGAATGCCTATTACGGCCAGTTTGAGACCGGGGGGCAGCCCGCCGAGCCTGCCGTCGGCGCCGAACCGGCTCAGGCAATCGCCGAAGCACCCGAAGCCGGTATTGTGCAGAAGGACGCCGAGCCCGGACTTGAAGATACCGCATCGGCCGAAGAAGCCCCGACAGACCAAGCGGCCCACGAAGCGGCGAGGGCCGGTGAGCCGGACAGCACGAAAACCCAGTCAAACGCTGAGCCTATTGCACATGAGTCTGATACGATAAAAGATTCCCGGCAGGGCGTTGAGGGCGGGGGTGCGGAAGCGCACACTGAGGAACGGGAAGGTTGAGCATCGAAGTCGTTTCACTTATGAACAAGATTCGTATTAACGTGCTGGCCCGGGAGCTGGAAGTCAAAGCTCACGAACTGCTGGACAAACTTCCGGAGCTGGGCGTTACCGAAAAGAAAACTCACTCGAGTTCCATCGACGATGATGTGGCCGAGAAGCTGCGTCATATTTTCGGTGGCAGCGCAGGAGCTGCCGAACGAGCCGAGCAGTCCGCCTCCAACGGCGCCGCTACCGCGACGGAAGAGGCGCCCAGCGCCGCGCCGGCGCATACCGAAAAGCCGCACGCCCCTGAAGCCGTACACGAACCCGAGCTGTCACGCGAAGCCGTCGAAGAGAAGCTGCCGCCGCGTATTGGAGCGCAGCCGCAGCGATTGCGTCCGCCACTGGCGACTTCGTCGCCCGCCCCTCAAACACCCGCCGCCAGCATGCCTGGCGCGCCTGGTCGGCCAGCTCCACCGCCGCCGAGGCCGGCACCCTCGGCTCCAAGGCCTGGTCAAATTCTTTCCGGCCCGCGCCAACCGCTCCCCGGCGGCATGCGTCCGCCTGAGACGGTACGAGTAACATCCGGGCCGGCTGCGCCTGTGGCCCGTTCGGCCGCGCCCCCGGCGCAGTCGCCCGCCGCTCCTGGCGCCGCGGCGCCTCCCGGCGTTGTTCGAACAGTACCGACTCGGCCTGGCCTTGCTGGGCAACCGGCGGCGCGGCCCATCGTGCCGCCGCGGCCTGACCTCGCCGCCAAACTCTCTCAACCGCGCCCGGCGACGCCCGGCGCGCCCTCATCTCCGCGGCCCGGTGTGCCGTTACGTCAGCCTAGTTCACCCGTTCCCGGACAGCCGATTTATCGCGGCCCCATACGCCCCGGGCAGCCGCTCGTGGCTCGCCAGGGACCAGGCGCGCGTCCATCCGGTCCCGGCATGCGTCCCGGCGGACCGCGACCCATGCATCCGACATCACGGGGCATGGTTGCGCCCGGTCTCGCGCCGCCGCCCGTCGAGCAGCAGCGCCGGCCTACTTATCGGCCAGGCGGCCGCCCGCAGCGCGACCGTTCGCAGGAGCACGAAGAGAAGGTTCTGCGGCCCGTGCGGCGCGAAGCACCAGCCGGTCCGCCGCCCGTCAATCGGGAAATCACTATCTCGGAAGGCATTACGGTGAAAGAGCTTTCTGAGAAGCTGGACGTGAAAGCCAGCCTTGTGATCAAGAAGCTCGTCGATCGCAATATCTTCGCGACGATCAATCAGACGCTCGATTCCAAGCTGGCCACCGAACTGGCGCGCGAGTTCGGCGCCTCGACTGCCACTGTGAGCTTCGAAGTCGAGGCCATGCACGAGGTCGAGACCTCGCAGGAAGAGAAGGATCAGGTGAAGCGCGCGCCTGTGGTCACTATCATGGGCCACGTGGATCACGGCAAGACTTCGCTGCTCGACGCCATACGCCTGGCGCATGTTGCCGAGAAGGAAGCTGGCGGCATCACGCAGCATATCGGCGCTTATCAGGTCGAGAAAAACGGCCGCAAGATCGTCTTCATCGATACTCCCGGCCACGAAGCGTTCACGCGCATGCGCGCGCGCGGTGCAAAAGTCACTGATATCGTGGTGCTGGTCGTAGCAGCCGATGACGGCGTGATGCCGCAAACGGTCGAAGCCATCGACCATGCGCGCGCCGCCAAAGTCCCCATCATCGTAGCTATCAACAAAATTGACAAACCGGACGCGCAGCCCGAGCGCATCAAGCAACAGCTCGCGGATCGCGGACTGCTCGCCGAAGATTGGGGCGGCGATGTGGTGATGGTTCAGGTCTCGGCCAAGACCAAGAAGAATCTGCCGGAACTGCTTGAAATGATTCTGCTGGTGGCCGATTTGCAGGACCTCAAGGCCAATCCCGGACGGCCGGGCATGGGAACCGTGCTCGAAGCCAAGCTGGATCGCGGGCGCGGCCCCGTAGCCACCGTACTGGTGAGCAACGGGACGCTCCGCGTGGGTGACTACTTCATCTGCGGCGCGGTGTTCGGCAAAGTGCGCGCCATGCTCGACGATCGTGGCGAGCAGGTGCGCGAAGCCGAGCCCTCCACGCCGGTCGAAGTGCTCGGTCTCGAAGAAATGCCCGAGGCCGGCGATTCTTTCCAAGTGGTTACGGACACGGTCAAAGCCAAGCAGATCGTGCTTTACCGCGAAGCCAAGGCGCGCGAACAGTCGCTCGCCAAATCCAGCCGCGTCACGCTCGAACAACTCCACAAGCAGATGGAGGCGGGCGAGGTCAAAGATCTCAACATCATTCTCAAGACCGACGTCGGCGGTTCGGCTGAAGTCCTGACTGACACTTTGCAGAAGTTGTCGAACGACAAGGTCCGCATCCGCGTGCTGCGTGCTGGCGTGGGCGCCATAACCGAATCCGACGTGCTGTTGGCTTCGACTTCAAATGGCATCGTCATCGGATTCAATGTCCGGCCGGAGCGCAACGCCGAAGCGGTCGCCGAAGAGGAAAAAGTCGACATCCGGCTGCACACCATCATTTACAACCTGACGGACGAGATTAAACTCGCCATGACCGGCCTGCTTGCGCCCGTATTCAAAGAGGTTTATCAGGGCAAAGCCGAAGTGCGCGATACGTTCCGCATCAGCAAGGTCGGCATGGTGGCGGGGTGTTTCGTACAGGACGGGCAACTGAAGCGTGGCAGCGAAATCCGGCTGTTGCGCGACAACGTAGTGGTGCATACCGGGAAGGTCGGTTCGCTGCGGCGGTTCAAGGACGACGTGAGCGAGGTGCGCAGCGGGATGGAGTGCGGCGTAACCATCGAGAATTATGGCGATATCAAGGCGGGCGACATCATCGAGGCATTCGTCACGGAGAAAGTAGCGCCGGAAGTATTCGCGTGACGGCGCCCGCGGTACATACATGGCTTCCATCGGGGTGTTGACGCTGGAGCTGCGGCTTGAGAACTCGCACTCGCTCAAGGAAAAACGGCACGTAGTGAAGAGCCTGCGGGACCGCCTGCATCACAAATTCAACGTCTCGGTGGCGGAGATCGATTGCCAGGATCTTTGGCAGCGCGCGGTCGTGGCGGCGGTCACGGTATCGCCGGATAAAGTACAGGCCGAAAAGGTGCTGCAGTCGGTGGAGCACGAAACGGCGTCGCTATTGGGCCCGGCGCTCGCGGGTGTGACTGTGGAGTGGATCTAAGCCGCGTGCAATGGCAGCGGATCTATGGACCAGCATCGGGCAGAGCGGGTTTCAGAAACGGTCCGCGAAGAACTGGCGGAGATCATCGGCTTCGAATTGTCCGACCCCAGGCTGGCCGTGGTGGACGTCAATGTGGTGCAGGTGGCGCCGGACTTGAAGCATGCGCACGTGCTGGTGGCGCTCTCAGGCGACGAGCGCGAGCAAAAGGCTGCCATGGCCGCGCTCGAGCACGCCCGCCATTACTTGCGGCACGAACTGGCCAGACGGCTCAACCTTAGGAAAATCCCGGAGTTACACTTCGAACCGGGCCCAGGACCGGCTGTCGCTGAACGAGTGGAATTGTTACTCAAACGAGCGAAAAAATTACGCCGTCCGACGGAAAATCCACCCTAAATTGAAACAGATTGTGCTAGTTTTGTTTTTGCTGCCGCTCGTGGCGGCGCCGAGCGCCCCCGCCCGTCCGGCACCCAAGACCGAAACGCTGCGCCTGGAGTCCAGCGTGGTGGCCATGGGTTCGGCTTACTCCGTGGCGGTCTATGGCGAGGACCGGACGCGCATGGAAGAAGCGGTGGATGCCGCCTTCGAGGAGGTTCACCGGCTTGACGAGATGCTTTCCAATTACAAGCCGGAGAGCGAGCTGAGCGAGATCAACCGCGCCGCCGCCGAGCGGCCGGTTGCGGTCACTCCGGAGTTGTTTGACCTGCTCGCGGCCTGCGTGAAATACAGCCGTGAAAGCGAGGGCGCTTTCGACATCACTGTCGGGCCTCTGATGAAAGTCTGGGGGTTTTACAAAGGGACCGGCAGGCTGCCGCACCGCGCGGAGGTTCGGGCCGCGCTTGATCGCGTGGGGTATCGCAACATCGTGCTTGATGGGGCGAACCGAACGATACGTTTTGCGCGGTCCGGCGTGGAACTGGACCCGGGTGGGATCGGAAAAGGTTACGCCGTGGACCGCATGGTGGAAGTTCTGAAGCAGTACGGCATTCGGACGGCGCTCGTTTCGGCCTCGGGCAGCAGCATCTACGGGCTGGGCGCGCCGCCGGGCGAGAAGGGCTGGAGAGTGCAGATCCGCGATCCCAAGGACCAGAGTAAGAGCGTGGCCGAAGTCTCTTTGAAAGACGAATCGATGTCGACGTCAGGCAATTACGAAAAGTTTTTCCGCGCTGAAGGCAAGATCTACAGCCACATCATGGACCCCAGGACGGGTTGGCCGGCCCAAGGCGTCCTGGCTGTATCGGTGGTGGCGCCGCTCACGCTGGACAGCGAGGCCTGGACAAAGCCGCTGTTCGTGAATGGCAGGGCATGGGCGGTGAAACACAAACCAGCGGGCCTTCGCGCCTTCTTTTGCGAAGACCTTCCGGAGAAATCATGCGCGTGGCTCCAATGAACAGCCGATTCCTGGATGCCTGCCGGCGCCGTCCCACCGACGTGCGGCCAGTCTGGTTCATGCGCCAGGCGGGGCGCTATCTCCGGCAATACCGCGATCTGCGGTCGCGCCACAGTATTCTCGAAATCGCCAAGCGACCCGATCTGGCTGCTGCGGCCACGTTGCAGCCGGTCGAAATTCTAGATGTCGATGCAGCCATCATTTTTGCCGATCTGCTGCTGCCTGTTGAGCCCATGGGATTGAAACTGCGCTATGCGCAGGGCGAAGGACCAATCATCGGCAATCCCGTGCGCACGGCTTCGGATATCGACACCCTCTCGACCGCAAACACCGACGAGCTCGGTTACGTCGGCGAGGCGATCCAACTGGTAGTGCGGGCGCTCGGCGGCAAGGTGCCTGTGATCGGTTTCGTCGGCGCGCCCTTCACCATGGCTAGCTACATGATTGAGGGCGGAGCGTCCCGAAATTTTATCCGCACAAAGCGCATGATGTACGCCGAAGAGACGCTATGGCGCAGGCTGATGGGCAAAATCGTGGACGTGCTCGCGCCCTTTGCTTCGCTCCAAGTCGCGGCGGGCGCGCGCGCCATTCAGGTGTTCGATAGCTGGGCGGGCGCGCTGGGTCCGGACGATTACGTGCGCTTCGCCGCGCCCTATTCGCGCGCGCTGATCGAACGCGTCCGCGCCACGGGCGTGCCGGTAATCCACTTCGGCACGGGTGCCTCAGGCTTCTTCCGTGAATTGCATGCCGCGGGCGGGGACGTAATGGGCGTCGACTGGCGTATCAACATCGACCAGGCCTGGATGGACATCAGCTACCGTTCCGCCATCCAGGGGAATTTGGATCCGGTAGCGTTGTTCGCGCCTCTGCCCGAGCTCAAGATGCGCGTCCACGAACTGCTGAAGCGCACGGGCTCTCGGCCCGGCCACATCTTCAATTTGGGTCACGGCATTCTGCCAGAGACGCCGGTAGATCACGTGAAAGCTGTGGTGCAGATGGTGCGCGAGTTCCATCCTTAATTTTCCGCGCGGCCCATGTCTTCGGTTGCCATAGTCGGGGGCGGCATTTCAGGCCTCTCGGCCGCTTACTATCTCTCCAAAGCCGGTATTTCTTCGACGCTGATCGAAGCGCGGCCGCGCCTGGGCGGCGTCATTCAAACCGAGCGCATACAGGACTGCGTGGTCGAAGCCGGGCCTGACAGCTTTCTCTCCGTGAAGCCGTGGGCCATGGACCTGCTGCGCGAACTGGGACTTGAAGGCGAAGTGATCGGATCAAACGATCACCAACGAAAGACCTTTATCCGCCGGCGCGGCCGCATGGTCGAACTTCCTGACGGCGTGCAGATGCTGGTGCCGACCAAGATTCTGCCCATGGCGGCTTCGCCTTTGCTTAGCTGGCCGTCCAAGTTTCGCATGGCGCTTGAATATTTCAGACGGCCGAGCTCGGCTCCGGATCGTGATCGGTCTGTGGCTGAGTTCGTCGAGGAGCACTACGGGCGTGAAGCCGTTGATTATCTCGCGGAACCCTTGCTCGCCGGAATTTATGGCGGCGATCCGGGAGAGCTTAGCGTTGAGAGCGTCCTGCCGCGGTTTGTCGGGCTGGAACAAAAGTACGGCAGCCTGACGCGTGGCGTGCTCGCGGAGAGGGCAGCGGCAAAGGGCCCGCGCGCGCCGTTGTTCCGAACGCTGCGAGGCGGGCTTGGGACCATGATCGAAGCGCTATCGCGCGCGATTGCGGAGCGGACTGCATTCATCCACCGCCCCGTCGAAATTGTGGAGCGCACGGAGTCGGGGTTTCGCCTTCGCGCGGCCGGGGACTGGCTAGAGGCCCAGTGTGTCATTCTGGCGTGCGAAGCGCACCGCGCGGCCCCACTCATCGATGCAGTCGATGGCCGAATGGCGGCGGTTCTCGGTTCGATCGGCTACAGCTCATCCATTACGGTAGCTCTGGGATTCGATCGGAACGCCGTGAAAAACCAGATGCACGGCTTCGGGTTCCTGGTGCCTAAGCGGGAGCGCCGGAAGCTGCTGGCCGCGACGTGGGTGGGAAACAAATTTCCAAATCGCGTACCAGAATCGATGGCGTTGCTGCGCTGCTTTCTAGGCGGCGTGGGCGGCGAGGCCACGATGGCCGCGTCGGACGACATCGTGGTCGCCACGGTTCGCGAAGAGCTGCGAGAACTGGTTGCGATCATCGCGGAGCCGCTGTTCTGGCGGGTATACCGCTGGCCGCGATCCATGGCGCAATACACCGTGGGTCACGGCGAGCGAATCCGCGAACTGGAAGCACAGTTGCGATTGATCCCCGGCCTGCTCGTGGCGGGCAATGCCTATCATGGCATCGGCGTGCCGGACTGCATTCGCATGGGAAAAGAGGCAGCGGTGCGGGTCGTGGGCGCAGCGGCGGGCCGCTAGACCGTGACGCGACGGCGTTGCAAGCGGCTAAAGAGACAAGCCGCTGGAAGCGGCTGGCGAATGCGATTAGCGCGATCGTATGCTTGACGGAGAGCCTGACAATGCGCCGGGCCATGCTGCTGGCATTCATCCTGATATCCTTGCCGTCCTGCGCGACCCGGCGCGCCGCGATAGCGTTCCGGGTTCTTCCAGCCAAACCGGATTATCTGCTTCGCTCGCCCGACGCCAAAGATACTCCGTTCCCCGAAGTCCTCGGCCAGTACACCAATGTCGGCCCGGACTGGGTCGAACTGCGCCCGCAGATCGAGCTCCGCGTCGAGAACGCCTATTTTCGCGAGGGCGCGCCGAAACACGGATTAGCGAATTTTCTGGGGACAGAGATAGTTCGGTATCGGATGCTTCCCGCGGGCGTGCTGGAGCAGCTCTCTATTAAGTCCCACCTACCGCGCCGGCCGGCCGATCAACCTCCGGTTCAGCAATTGTTGAGCACGTACCAGCGGCGCTATCTTCATCACGGGCTCTTTTATCAGCTTCTCGTCAGTAAAAAGTCCGACGTTCGAAGCGCCGTTCTGCTGAGCGCTGCGTCGATGGATGAACTTAACCGGCTGACCAAGCAATTACTCGCTGCGCCGGACTCCGTCTGCGATGGTGTTTCCACGAACTGCACAGCTTTCCCTGAAGCTTGCACGGCCTCGCTGGAAATTGGCATCGTAGTGAACGGCGCGCCGCGCACCGTTCTATGGGGTAGCGTTCTTGGGGGCGTCACCGGGAATCATGGGCGCGTCGAGTTATTTCGCCCTTACCTCGGCCGGCTCACTCCTGTCGAAATCGATCCAGGCGATCCCGAAGCGCTTCGCGTACCTCTGCTGCCCGGGGATCGAGTCAAGTGGCACTGATGCGGGGAGACAGGAACGGGGTCTCGAATGCGCCGCCGGGCCTGCGAAGTGTGGTTTTCAGCGCTTTCGGACGGATTATCATAGGGAAAAGACGGCACATCCTCACAGGCAGGCCAATCCTGCGCCAATTCTATCGGGGAACATCCCGTGACTTCCATTCCAGCTGGCCGTTACTGAAATAAAACGACCTCAAATCTCACTATCCTGAGAAGACGGCCCTCCGCCGGGATCGCGGTGGCTGCGCCCGAGTCTGTGCTCGCGGCTAATTGAATCAAAACGGAAGGAAAGGACGAATATGCGGAAACATGCCTTCAAAGTGCGGCCCATGAGAGAGTTTGTGCAGGCCAACTCCGCGGCCGAGCGGGGATTTCACTTGCGCGCTGTAATGCCCAAGCCCCAGGCCCTCGCGCCCGGCCTGCCGCCAACTCCGGAACACAACCTGATCTTCCATGGCGGAAAGACCATCGCCAGCTTGTCTTACGCGAACTACTACGTCGGTGGAGCCAGCGCCTGGAATTCGAATGATATTCAGTCCATCGATGCTGCGCTCGCGGCCGCCATGACCGACCAGAACCTCAACAACGTTATGGTGCAGTATTATCCCGACGGGAAAATCTCAAGCGCGTTCCAGGGGTCGCAAGTTCTCGCCGCTCCGCCGCCCGCGGTCGTTTCGCAAGGCGACATCGAGAACCTGGTCAGCAGCATGTGCCACGCGGGTCAGTTCGATAATCTCGATCTCACCGCAACGGTCATGAATTTCCTGCTGCCGAGCGGAACAATCCTGAACACCAACACGGATCCCACTACGCCGGCTATCAATGCGCGCGTCGAAACGCCTGGCGCGCAAGCATCGGCCGTGAAGAAGGCACTGCGTCCGTCGGTAGTGCCGCAAGAGGAGGAAGAAGACTCCACGCAGGGCCTGGGCGGGTACCACGGCTCAGTTCACGTAGGCGTGGCGCCGGAAAAAATCGTTTACTACGCGGTTGGCGTGTTCTCCGAGCAGCTGGCCGACGGGACAACAAACGGTATTGTGGTGTTCGATCAGCCCTGGAAAAATGTAGTGGCAACGTTCTATCACGAGCTGAACGAAGCCCGCACTGATCCCGATGTCGAGGACGCCATCCGCGCAGGAAACGACCCAAACGCGGTGCGTTTCTTGGGCTGGACCTCGCAGCAAGGCGAAGAATG
>DATLVQ010000903.1:0-21911 GCA_035577325.1 Bryobacteraceae bacterium
GGCTTCTGTCGTTTCCGACTGCCTATCCAGTCCTCGCATTCCTGTTGCGTATAGAAGCGCAATCGTCCTTCTCCGAACTCATTAGTGATTAGATTCCCCAGCATCCCATACCGGTCTCACGCGAATCCAGTCGAACGCTGACGAAAAACGCCCGACCATGACGGAACAGGGGCGCAATTTGGCATGCTCGCGGAAAATATGTCCGTCCTTTTTGGGGGTGGGGATTCCTTTTTAGATTTTCGGCAGCAGTTTCAGGCTCGCCGGAAACGCCGCAAGTCTGGCGCACGAATCGCGCCAGCCATGCGCTACAAACTACCGAAGAGCAGGCGCTCCTTCGCTGGCCATCTCTTCGTGGTCGGCTTTGGACAGCAGCTCCTCGACCACGGAGGCATTGGGGCGGTATTGGGTATAAGTGGAACGCGTCACCGTCGTGGATTTGAACATGCGCAGTTTCGCGACGCTTAGCCTCATTGAAACCTCATCGATCAGCCAGACGGAATCCGACACGGGAGTCATCCTGATTTCGATCTCGGTTCCGGGAAGCACGCTGGCCAGGGCGCCGAAAACGGGAACGGGGTTGACCACGGTGCATTCCACGAGGATTGGGTGGAGGGTATCCTTTTCGACCCAGGCTTTGCCTTGCATGCCGGCAAGAACTTTGGCGGCACGAGTGGCGGGAACGATACCCTGCCTCGGGGTTGCGGCAAGAACGTACGCTGAATGTCCGCTCCTGGTTTCCTCACCCAGCAACTGAAAGGTCAGAGCGGTGGGAAAGTCGAGCAGCAACTCGCCATTTTCGTCACGTTTCTTTTTCCACGCGTTAATGCGGGCGCGGCGAGCCGAAGGGCTTTCACTCTGGCGGCGCTCTACTTCCTTTTTTAACTTGATGAGTTCGGCCTTTTGGCGATCGGGCGGCAGGGGTTGGTCATCGACGGAGAGGGGAAGGTGATATTCGGAACCGTCGATCATGACCACCTCGAAAGTCTTGCTGGTCAGTTTGTCGCCCTTTTGAACCTCATCTCTTTCGACGCAAGCATACAAGGGGTCGGACGCCCAGTCCGAGTTCAGCGCCGCGGTGGCTCGCTGCACGATTTCGCTGAGGTTCGCGGCGCGGCCCGACTTTCGTTCGATCCCGAAGTAACAGGCAAGCAGGAGAAGCCAAGCCCCGCCCCGGCGATTGGTGAACATGGTCTCAGGGAAATAGATGCAGCGGTGAGGTGCAGAGATGCAACGGTTGTTGAAGGTGTGGCTGGCCGGGCGCTATCGGAGCACGCGGCCACCGGGCGCCGCCGGCGTTCCACCTGTAAACCACTTGTACCTACGCCGTTTTCCGCACGGCCTGTGAATCGGTCGTTTCGGCGCTGGACAGACCCTTGAAGGACGTTGCCAACTCGATGGCGGAGCGGAAGGTAGCGGCGCTGGCGTGAGGCCGCGCTGCGAGCTTCAGCCGGAGGCGTCGCGGGCCCGCAGATGCCTGTTTACGCGTCGATGTGATTCGCGAAACGGCGGTCGAGGGCCATCTTGTGCTTGGGGGCCAGGGTGCCGGAGAGCTGCTGCATCTCGGATTTCGGCAGCGGCTTAAAGGCACGGGCGAGCTGCACGTTCTGTTCGATGAAATCGAGCGACGGCATGCCGGCGACGGCGAGCGAGACAGGCAGAGAGAGCGAATAGTAGAGGAGTTTTTCGGCGGGAGCTTCGCCGGTTAAGCCTTCCTGCGCATACACCTTCATGGCGATGATGCCCATCTTCTTGCGAACGGCGACGGGGAGCGCGACGGTTTCGAAGCTGGTTTTCATGGCCTCGTTGATTTCCATGCCGTGCTGGCCGCCTTTCATGCCGGCGAGCGCGGCATTGAGCGCCATCTGGGTGCAATCGAAATCGTGACGCTCGAGCGCCTTGGCAAGCACGGTGGGGTCGTTATGACAGGTGATGCCGACGAAGCGGATGGCCTTTTCGTCGCGAAACTTGAGCAGGCGGTTCAGGATGCCGTCCTTGGCTTCGATCTGGGCGAGGTCGGCTTCGTCTTCGAGCGAATGGATGTGGACGAGATCGATCTGATCGGTCTGCAGACGTTTGAGACTGCCTTCGACGGTGCGCGCGGCCTCATCGCCGTTGCGCGCTTCGATTTTGGTGGCGAGGAAAATGCCGTCCTTCTTGCGGCGCACGGCCATAACTTTGCCGACGCGGGTTTCGCTGAGACCGCTGCCGTAACCGAAGGCGGTGTCCATGTAAGTGATACCGAGGTCGAAGGCGCGGTTGAGGGCTTCGAGCGCCTTGTCTTCATCCTTATACATAAGGAAGCGGCTGCCACCGCCCATGGCGAGGATGGAAACGTGCGCGCCGGTGCGACCCAGCGCACGCTTGGGCAGCGTACCCGTCTTGCCGATTTCGGCGCCCGCCAGATTGGCTGCTAACGGGGCGAGGGCTGTGGTTCCGAGAAAACTGCGTCGTGAAATCCGCATGGACTGCTCCTTCAGGGTAAGGCTATCGCAAACGGGGGAGTGGTGGCAATTGGCGCTGAGGCGTCCAGCGTCGGTGTCTGCGATTGATGTCACAGTAACTGCAAGGAGCCTTAGTTGTGACTACTGCCGGATTTGATCCGGCCACGTCCTCACCGCAATCAGAGATTTCGTCAATCCTCCCAGCCGCTCGCGCACGATCTTTGCGCCTGGGAACAGGCGGTGCAAGCCGGCGGTGTCGAGGAGGCGGATGTCGCCCAGGTAGTGCTCGATGTAGAATTCCCAGCGATCGGGAGTGGGGCGTTCGATGAGCGACCACACGGTGAAGTTTCGGGCGATGCGGCGCTGCCATTGCGCCGGCAGGAAGTGGAGGAACGGGGTGAGCAGGTGGGGCTCGATGGGGAACGAGCGGTTGGGGGTTTGCACCCAATAAGAACGGCCGACACGGGCGATCTCGCTGGCGAATTTCTGCTGGCTCTCGAAACTGCCTACGTGCTCGATCACGGAATTGCTGAATACGATGTCGAAGGAGCGGTCGGGGAAGGGGAGGGCGCGGCCGTCGGCGAAGACGCTGCGGAATTGGGCGTCGAATGCTTCGCGGGCGCGCGGCATATTGACGATGGTCACGCGCGGCTGCACGTCGAGCAGCGACCAGTTGAACGGGGTGCCGCCTACGTCCAGGATGCGGGTTTCATCGGTGACGGCGAACGCGCGCGCGAAACGGCGCATACGCCGGGAGCGGAAGTGGCGGATGGCGGAATCGAGCAGAGTCGCGCTCCCTAATCGCCTGCAAGATGCAGGACGATACCGCGGCGGTGCGGGTTGGCGCGGTGCTCGAACAGATAAATGCCCTGCCAGGTGCCCAGCGCCAGGGCGCCGTTCATGAGCGGGATGCTTACCTGTGCCGGCGTGAGCGCGGCGCGGATATGGGCGGGCATGTCGTCGGGGCCTTCGGTGGTGTGCCGGTAAAAGGGAGCGTCTTCGGGCGCGAGGCGTTCGAAGAATTCGGCAATATCGCGGACGACATCGGGGTCGGCGTTTTCCTGGATGGTCAATGACGCTGACGTGTGCTGGATGAAGATTGTCAGCAGGCCCGTGCGCAGCCCTTGTTGCTTGGTCCAGTCTGCAATCTCGGCAGTGATGGGGTAGAGGCCTTTGCCGCGCGTGGCCACTTGCATCCGGTGTGTGAACTGCTTCATTCCACGGTGACGCTCTTGGCCAGGTTGCGGGGCTGGTCCACGTCGCAGCCGCGGCGCACCGCGATGTGATACGCCAGCAACTGCAAGGGGACAATTTCGAGAATCGGCAGCAGCAGTTCGGACGAAGCCGGAACGGGGATGGCGTGGTCGGCGAGTTTGGCGGCTTCGTGGTCGCCTTCGGTGACGACGGCGATCACGATACCTTCGCGGGCTTTGACTTCTTGAATATTGGAAAGCGTCTTTTCGTAAAGCAGGCGGCTCTCCGGCTGCGAAGGATCGTGCGTGGCCAGCACCACCACGGGCATTTTCTCATCGATGAGCGCGTTGGGGCCATGCTTCATTTCGCCCGCCGGATAGCCTTCGGCGTGGATGTAGGAGATCTCCTTGAGCTTGAGAGCGCCTTCGAGGGCCATGGGGAAATGAATGCCGCGCCCCAGGAAGAGAAAATCGGTGGCACGGAAAAGTTTGCGGCCGAGTTCTTCGATCACAGGGTCATGCGAAAGCACGGTTTCCAGTTTCCCCGGGATTCGCAATAGCTCCTGCACCAGGCAGCTGGACGTGGCTTCATCCAGAACACCACGCGTCTGGCCGAGGTACATGGCGAGGATAAACAGCGCTGTCAGCTGGCTCGTGAAAGCTTTGGTGGAGGCCACGCCGATCTCAGGGCCGGCGTGCGTGTAGATAGTGCCGGCAGCCTCGCGCGTGATCATGGAACCGACGACGTTGCAGATGGCGAGCGTCTTCGAGCCTTTCTGCTTGGCCTCGCGCTGCGCGGCGAGCGTGTCGGCGGTTTCGCCCGATTGCGAGATCACCACCGTCAACGTGTCGCTCCCCAGGATGGGATCGCGGTAGCGGAACTCGCTGCCGTAATCGACTTCCACCGGCATGCGCGCCAGCTTCTCGACCATGAATTTTCCGGCCAGTGCCGCGTGCCAGCTGGTACCGCAGGCGATGATCTTGATCTGCCGGAACTCGCGGAAATGTTTGGGCGAGATATCCATCTCGTCGAGAAAAATGCGGCCCGTTTCCTGACCCACGCGGCCGAGCGTAGTGTCGCGAATGGCGCGCGGCTGCTCGTAGACTTCCTTGAGCATGAAATGCTTGTAGCCGCCTTTTTCCGCCATGATGGGGTCCCACAGAATGTGCGAGACCTGGCGGTTGACGGGGCGGCCGTCGAAATCGCTGAGCCGGACGCCTTCGGGCGTAAGCACGGCCATGTCGCCATCGGCCAGGAAGAACATGTCGCGCGTGTGATGCAGGATGGCGGGAACGTCGGACGCCACGAAGTATTCGCCATCACCCAGTCCGATCACGACTGGCGGGCCGTTGCGCGCGGCGACGATCTTATTGGGATCGCTGCGGGCGAGAACGCCTAGCGCGAACACGCCCGTAAGCCGCTTGACGGACGCGCGCACGGCTTGCTCGAGGTTCCCGGTAAAATATTTCTCGATGAGATGGGCGATGACTTCGGTGTCGGTCTCGGTTTTGAAAACGTGCCCTTCGGCTTCGAGCTGGTGCTTCAGGGAAAGATAGTTCTCGACGATTCCGTTGTGGACGACGACGATGTCACCTTTGCAATCGCGGTGCGGATGCGCGTTCTCTTCGGTGGGCCGCCCATGCGTGGCCCAGCGGGTGTGGCCGATGCCGTAAACGCCGTCGACCGGATCCTGGCGGATGACCTCTTCCAGATTGCGCAGCTTACCGGAGGCGCGGCGAACGCCGAGGGTTTCGTCATCGCAATAGACGGCGATGCCAGCCGAATCATAGCCGCGATATTCGAGGCGTTTCAGCCCCTCCAAGATGATGGGAACGGCCTTGCGGGCGCCCACATAGCCGACAATTCCACACATGCCATTCATTATAGGGGCGGAATCCCACAAAGCATGGGCGAAGTATATAGGATTGCGTGATTTACATCGCATTCTGATGTGCGATGGGTGAATTGCCCCAATCCGGCGAGAGACTTCCGGCCCGGAAGTACTACCTTATGAATGAGATACGTGGTGGCCCGCTCCGTGCTGACTCGGGAATGAAGCACCAAGCCAGGTGTGCCTTCGGGAGGCGATTATGACGAGATTTTGGATGGTCATGGCACTGACAGCCGGGGCGGCGATGGCGGCCGACGCAAAGCTGCCGGCGCAAGCTGCGCGGGGACAGGTTTTCTTCTTCGATGAGACAGCGGCCAGGCATTGTGGAAGTTGCCACGCCCTGGCGCACAAGGGGACGGCTGTGGGTCCCGATCTGACGCGGCTCGCCCGCCTGAATGCACGCGCGATCGTGATGGCGATTCGCGCCACGCGCACGCAGTACGTGGTGAACGTCAAGCTCAAGGATGGCACGGAGTTTCCGGGAATGGCGGGCGCGAAGGACGATGCCGGCGCCCAGTACTACGACTTGAGCGCCACTCCACCTGCGTTGCGGAAGCTTGCATCGAAGGACGTTGCCGCGGTGGTGGACAATGCGACATGGAAGCATCCGCCTGAGTCGGCCGGATACACTGCTCCGCAACTGGCCGATGTCATCGCTTATATAAAATGGGCATCATACGGCGACACCAAGGGCGTCAACCCGGACGAAGTTGAATAGCGGCTTTGTGTTTGTCTTATTCGCGCCGCGGATTGCCGAGGAGACCGAATGAAGCTGCGCGACGAAGATGCGCTCGAATACCATTCCGCGGCGCCCGCGGGGAAAATCGCGGTCCGCGCCACCAAGCCCTGTCTCACGCAGCGCGATTTGAGCCTGGCGTATACACCGGGCGTCGCGGTTCCGTGTCTCGCGATCGAGAAAGATCCCAGCCTGGCATACAAGTACACGGCCAAGGGCAACCTGGTGGCGGTAGTCACCAATGGAACGGCGGTGCTCGGGCTGGGCAACATCGGGCCGCTGGCGGGCAAACCGGTGATGGAAGGCAAGGGCGTGCTGTTCAAGCGATTCGCGGACATCGACGTCTTCGATATCGAGCTGGCCACATCGGATCCGCAGGAGATCATCCGCACATGCCAGTTGCTTGAGCCGACGTTCGGCGGCATGAATCTGGAAGACATTAAGGCGCCGGAGTGCTTTGTAATCGAAGAAGAACTGCGGCGCACGATGAAGATTCCGGTCTTCCACGACGACCAGCACGGCACGGCGATCATTTCGGGCGCGGCGCTGCTGAACGCGCTCGAAGTGGCGGGCAAGCGTATCGACCAAGTACGCATTGTATTCAATGGCGCGGGCGCGAGCGCCATTTCGTGCGCCGGGCACTACATCCGGCTGGGAGCGCGTCAGGAAAACATCTTGATGTGCGACACCAAGGGCGTGCTGTACAAAGGCCGCACGGAGGGCATGAATCGTTACAAGGAGCGTTACGCGGCCGATACCAAAGCGCGCACGCTCGCCGCCGCGCTTCAGGGCGCGGATGTTTTCTTCGGTCTTTCCCAAGGCAACGTGGTCACCGCCGAGATGGTGCGCTCAATGGCCAAGAACCCGATTGTGTTCGCGCTGGCGAATCCCGATCCCGAGATCGCTTACGAGCTGGCCATGGCGGCGAGGCCGGACGCGATTGTGGCGACGGGCCGCTCGGATTATCCCAACCAGGTGAATAATGTCCTGGGATTTCCGTTCATCTTTCGCGGGGCGCTCGACGTGCGCGCGACCACGATCAACGATGAAATGAAACTGGCGGCCACGCGCGCTCTCGCGTCGCTGGCCAAGGAAGACGTGCCGGACTCAGTGCGGCGGGCTTACGGGCTAGACCGGCTGGAGTTTGGGCGTGAGTATCTAATTCCGAAACCATTCGATCCGCGCGTGCTGGTGTGGGAGGCGTCGGCGGTGGCGGAGGCGGCGCTTCGCACGGGCGTGGCGCAGCAGGTGTTGGATATCGCCGAGTACCGCGAGCAGCTGGAGCGCCGCATGGGGAAAGCGCGCGAAGTGATGCGCATCATGATCAACAAGGCCCAGCGGCAGCCCAAGCGCATTGTGTTTCCGGAAGGCGAGGAAGAAAAGATTCTTCGCGCCAGCCAGATTCTGGTGGATGAGAAGATCGCGGCGCCGGTTCTGTTGGGAAGGGAAGGGGTGATTCGCCAGCGCATGGCGGAACTGCACCTGCATGCGGCTACGGTGCGGATTGTCGATCCGGCGACGGCGTCCGAACGCGCGGCGTTTGCCGAGGAATTCTATCAACTGCGGCAGCGCAAAGGTGTGACGCAGCACGAAGCCCAGGAGATGGCGCTGAATCACACGACTTTCGGCGCGCTCATGGTGCGAAGGGGGGAAGCCGACGCGCTGATCGGCGGGCTGACGCAGCACTATCCGGATACGATCCGCCCCGCGCTGCAGGTGATTGCGGCGCGGCCGGGATTGCGGAAAGTCTCGGGCGTCTATGTGCTGATCACGCCACGAGGCGATATTTACTTTCTCGCGGACGCCACGGTGAACATCGAGCCGTCGGCTGAAGATCTGGCCGAAATTGCCATCTGCACCGCCGAAACCGCGCGACGTTTCGGACAGGAACCGCGCGTGGCGATGCTTTCGTTTTCCAATTTCGGCAGCACGCGGCACCCGCTGGCGGAAAAAGTGGCGCGCGCGGTGGCGCTGGTGCGCGAGCGCGCTCCTGGCCTGATGGTGGATGGCGAGATGCAGGCGGACACGGCGGTGGTGCCTGAGATCATCGCGCAGGATTATCCGTTCAGCGCGCTCACAAGCGGCGCGAATGTGCTCATTTTTCCGAATCTGGAAGCGGGAAACATCGCCTACAAGCTGCTGGCGCGCATCGGCGGCGCCGAAGCCATCGGACCGATCCTGATGGGTCTGAGCAAGCCAGTGCACGTGCTGCAGCGCGGGGCTGAGGTGAACGACATCGTGAATATGGCGGCGATCGCGGTGGTGGACGCGCAGGAACGGGGGTGAAGTACGGGCTGGGGCCCGCTCAACCGGCTAGTCCAGGAATTCGACGCGGTACTCTTCGATTACCGGGTTGGTGAGGACGTCGCGGGCGATGGTGTCGATGTCTTTCTGGGCCTGCTCGCGGGTCGAGCCGGCGTCGAGCGCGATCTCGAAATATTTGCCCTGGCGGACGCCGGAAATGCTGCGATAGCCGAGGCCCGAGAGCGCGGACTTGATGGTTTGGCCTTGAGGATCTAGGACGGTGGATTTGAGGGAGACGTAGACGCGAGCTTTCATGGGAATTCGTATTATAGCGGGAAGGTGCGGAAGAGCTGAAGGCCAGCTGCGTTGAGTTAGTGCGGAGGCACCGGTCGTAGGGATTCCGGCTGGTGCCTTCACCCATCGTCGATAATTCATCAACGAACGTCGGATACCACGGAGGGCGGATGGACGTTCACGAAGCTTTAATCGGCCTACACGGCTTCATCTGATAGCGTCCCGAATTTCTTTGTCGGAGAGCAGTCTGAACCCGGGGCGTTTAGCTATATCGCGGCGAAGGGCCCGAACGCCCTTCACCGCCTGACGGACTCTGCCAAACGGGATTGCTCGCGGCATTGGTGCGACGGGCGGACTTGTTCCTGCTTGCTGGCGCAAGCTTTCGAGCCATAAATCTATCTCACTCGTAAATCGGCTCGAGCTTATTCACCACATACGCCCCGCAGCGCTCATAACTCGCGCGCGGACCGTTGCGGGCGGTGTCGAGATCCACGCAGAGCCAGCCTTTATACGCGATCGATTTAAGGATGCGGTGGCAGGCGGGGAAATCGATTTCGCCGTCGCCGAGGTCGTAGATGCTGGAGAGAAATTTGGCTTCGGGGGAGTCTTTGGGGTGCACTTTGCCGTTGCCGTCGGTGAAGTCGGCCGCGGGCGTGGTGGGACGCGCGTCTTTGTAGTCGGCGAAGATCAGGCGGTGCTTGTATTTTTCGAACGTGGCAACGACATCGGCCCCGGCCAGGTGGAGGTGCGCAGTATCGGGCGCGAGATAAAGGAGCCTGGGATCGACTTTGGCCATGATGAGCTCGATCTCGGCCGATTTCTCGACCAGTTCATTCAAGTGGTTGTGCAGGCCCACACGAAAACCCATTTCGCCCGCCAGTTCGCCCATGCGCGTGAAGGCGTCGGCCATGGCGTCGAACGCGGGCATGATGTCGGCGCCGGGCGCGAGGCGGCGCGGCGTGAACGACACCAGTTCGGTGGCGCCGAATGTCTTCAGGAATGTCATGGCGCGGCGCGCGCTGGCGATGACCTTTTCGAGCTGCGCCGGGTCGTGCAACGGGCCGCCGAAGGAGATGGTGCATACGCGCAGCTTGCGTTTCGACACCTCCTTCTCCATTTGCGTGGGCGTGAGGCCGTAGGTTTCGAAGCAGCGCGGGAAATCGGTGAGGCGGATGCCGATGAAGCCGGTGTCGCGCATCACGTCGAGAATGTCGGTGAACGCAACGGGCTTGAAATGACCCCAGAGGCCCAGGCTGACGGCCCATTTGACGTTCTTGTTCGCCGGCAGCGTGGCGGCCGCGCGCGCGAGCGACGCCGACATCGCCGCCAGAAACGCCCTGCGGTTCATAGCTGCCTACGAGACGCGGAATTTACGGATGGCGTCTTCATCCAGATCGATACCGAGGCCGGGCTCCTGCGGGATGGCGAGGTAGCCGTCTTTAGCCCGCAGCTTCTGGCGAGTGATCTGCTCGCGCAGGTTGGTCTCGTCTTCGGCGACGAATTCGCAGATCAGCGCGTTGGGAATGGCGTTCAGCCAGTGGAGCGCGGCGGTGACATTCACATAGGTAGTGAAGCCGTGATTGGCCACGGGGAGCCCGCGGTCCCAGGCGAGCGCCGCGATCTTCATGGCTTCGGTGAAACCGCCGCAGCGCGTCAGATCCACCTGCACCACGTCGACGCGGCCGCGATCCATCAGGTCAATGAACGACTTGCGCTCGCTTTCTTCTTCGCCAGCGGCGATGCGAATGTGCGTGGATTCGGCCAGTTTGCGGTAGCCATCGTAATCGTCGGGACGCAGCGGTTCTTCCAGCCAATAAATGTTGTGGTCGGCGAAGGCGCGGGCGCGCTGGAGGGCGGTTTTCGAATCCCACACCAGGCCGGCGTCGATGAGCAGGTCGATATCGTCACCCAATCCCTTGCGCGCTTCGCGCACGAGAGCGATGTCGGTCTTTTCGTCCTGGCCCATCGGATCCCAGCCGAATTTGGCCGCAGTGAACCCCTGGTCGCGGCGGCGTCGCGCCATCTCGCCGGTTTTTTGGGGCGTCGCGCCGAATAGCGAGCTGGCGTAGCAGCGCATTTTCTGATGAAACCCGCCGCCAAGCAATTTCCAGACGGGCATTTTCAGCGCCTTACCCTTGATATCCCAGAGCGCCATGTCGATGCCGCTCATGGCGTGGATGCCGACGCCGCGGCGGCCGCCATAGATATTGGCGCGATACATCTTATGCCAGATCTTTTCGGTTTCGAACGGATCTTCGCCGACCACGATACCGGCGAGTCCGGCGGCGGTGGTGTGGGAGAACGGGCCCTCAATCGCTCCTTTCACGGCCATGGGCGCGGAGTCCACTTCGCCGATGCCGGTAATGCCGGCGTCAGTCTCGACGCGCACGAGGAGCGCGTCCTGTCCGCTATCGCACTGGAACTTGACCTCCGGCTGGCGGAGGTAGATGGCTTCTACACGGGTAATTTTCATGCGATCTGGCATGATACCGTGCGGACAAGGCGCTGCGCCAGCGCGCTGAATCATGCCGCTTTGTGTGCCACGCGCGAGATGGCGTGGACCAGCTTGCGGTAGGGCAGATTTTCCAAGCTATCGAAAGCGAACCACTCGCCGTCGCGCCAGCTTGAGTAGTACCAGCGGGCGAGCATGGCGAGATATTCCTGGCGCTGGCGCATGGGTTGATCGGCCGGCGTGAGCGCGCCGACGGCTTCGCGCAGTTTCTGGTCGAGCGAGACGGGCTTTCCGTCGATGACTTCGAACGTCACGCGGCGCTGGGGCTGCCAGCAGCCTTTCAGGACGAACCAGAGCTCGACGGCCTGCGGGTCGACGGATGCGGTGACGGCCACTCCGTTGAGGCGATCGATGTCGCGCGCCAGTTCGTCGCGCAAGGCGAGCACGCCGTCAATTTTCTCGATACGCTTGTGCTGGCGCGCGGCTTGTTCGAAATCGAGATCGGTGCTGGCGCGGTCGCGGCCGGCGGTGGCGGCGTCGACGAGCGAGCGTCCATCGGTGCGAAGAAAGTCGATGACGCGGTCTACTTCGTGGTGGTATTCCTCGGCGCTCACGACCTGCTGGCAAGGGCGCAGGCACATGCCCATCTCGCCGTAGATGCAGCCGGGATGGGTGGGCGAGGGGACGAGATCCTCCTGGCAGCGGCGCATCTGGAACAGATCGAGAAACTGGGATTCGAAGCGCTCGGCGGTCGCGCGCGCGCGGAACGGGCCGAAATAAACCGCGGGCGCGCGGCCCAGGTGCGTGGTGACGTGGCTGCGCGGAAATTCGTTGGTGAGGATCACTTTGACGTAGGGCGGCATGCGCAGCCGCAGCACGTCGAGATACTTCTTCGGGAAATGCTGCCGCGCCAGCTGGTACATGCGAACCGAAGATTCCAGTTTCGATCCGGTCAGCCAGTATTCGACGCGCGCGAGCGAGTGGCGCAGGTTCAGGAGCCGCGACGGCGTTTCGCGCTCACGCAGCAAACGCAGCAGGCGGCGGCGCAGCACGGTGGTTTTGGCGAGATACGGGTCGCCTTGTTTGGGCCAGAGAAGAAAGACGGCGGGACGGTTGGGCAGTTCCTCGAGCGCCGCGTCGAGCGCGGGAAGAGCATCCGCAACGGCGATCTCAGGCATCGGCGGTCAGGCGCGCTGATAAAGGTCGCGGTAAGCTTCCGGAGCAAGTGGCGGCACGCCGGCGATGGCCAGATTCTCGGCCACGTGCGGCAAGCGGCTCATGCCTACAAGCGCGGCGAGAATGCCGGGAGTCGAGCGCGTGAATTGAATGGCGCGCTGGGCGTCGGTCGTGAGTCCGGGAAATTTTTCGTTGAGCCCTTCAGGAAGATTACGGGCGAGACGCGCCTGCAGCAGTGTCGCGCTGGCCACTACAGCGATGCCGGACCTCGCGGCCAGATCCAGCACGCCATTGGTGAAGGCCTCCGGCATGGCGAGATTGAAGGGGAGCTGCACAAACCGGAAATGATGCTGCGCGCCGCCCACTTCGGTCGAGATTTCGGCCAGGCGCGCCAAATCGAGCGCGGGCTTGCCGGCCGGCAGGCGGTAACCGTCCCAGGTGGCGGTGCCGTAATTGCGGATCCTGCCTTCCGCAACAAGTGTTTCAAGCCTGGCGAATGCCAGACGGAGGCGTCGTTCGAATTCTTCGCGGCCGACAAAGCCCAACTGCGTTTCGGGATTGTGCAGGTAGAAAATGTCGAGGGTGTCCAGGCCGAGGTTGGCGCGGCTCCGGTCGATCTGGTCGGCCAGGAAATCGGGCTGCATGGAATGCATGCCACCGGCTACATCCTCCGGCTTCAGGAATTCGGGCACGGCGCCCGGGGTGAGAAAGCCGGCTTTTGTCGCGACCACGATCTGATTGCGCTGAGCGTCCCCGGCGGCAAAGAGTTGCGCCAAAGCCGCGCCAATCGACCGTTCCGAGCGCTGATGCCGGTAATTGATGGCTGCGTCCAGGAAGTTGACACCGCCGCGAACGGCGGAGATTACGGCATCGCGATAGGAGATATCGGTGGAGTCGTCGGGGTTGCCCAGGTAGGTGCCGAGGCCAAGGCTCGATATTTGGAGGTTGGCGAACAGCCGATAAAATCCACAGCTGGCGGGTCCGGGGCGCCGGGCAGCGAAACACGCAGTGCCTTCGGGCGTGGCAAAGCCTTGATTCACCCTATGATTGTAGCCGAGCGCGCCTCCCGTTCCGTCGAAATGTACTCTGGATTACATTTCAAGCCGTATACAGGGAGTTTCCCGTTTGCCGACACTGACGTGGATGCCCTAGAATCCGAATACATGTCCACCAGCCAAGCCACACAGCAGCAGACGGGCCCGAGCAAAATGATTCTAGTTCTCGATGACGAAGCCGAGGTGCGCAAGCTCGTGGCGGCTGTGCTAACTCGCAGTGGCTACAAAGTGCTGACCGCCGATAACGGGGATAACGCTATTAAGGCGTTTAAGAAAAGCAAGCATCCAGTAGATCTCCTTCTGCTGGATGTGGTTTCTCCCGGGTTAAGTGGCCCAATGGTTGCCGACCGCATTGCGGAATCGCAGCCGGGCGTGCGCGTGCTGTTCATGTCCGGCTACGACCATACCAACGTGGTGCAGCGCTACGTGGTGGAGAAGGGTTACGCATTGCTGACCAAGCCGTTTACGCCCGAGCAGCTGGCGCAGAGAGTGCGCGAAGTGATGGACGCGCCGGCTCCAGGGGCGCGCTAGCTACTCTTCCACGGCTTTGGTGTCGATTAGTTTCCGCATGTCGGCGATAAACGAGTCAAGCGGCTTTGCGCCCAGATCGCCATGCTTGCGGTTGCGCACCGCGACTTGACCGGCCTGCGCTTCGCGGTCCCCCACCACCAGCATGAACGGGACTTTCTGCAGCTGCGCTTCGCGGATTTTGAGATTCACTTTTTCGTTGCGATCGTCAATTGTCACGCGCAGGCCCGCCGCATCCAAGCGGTCGCGGACCTGGCGCGCGTAATCCAGCTGGCGGTCGGTGATGGGCAGCACGACGGCCTGGACCGGCGCGAGCCAGACGGGAAACGCACCGGCATAATGCTCGAGCAGAATGCCGAAAAAGCGCTCGATGGAGCCATAGAGCGCACGGTGTACCATCAGGGGCTGATGCGCCTTGCCATCCTCGGCAATGTATTCGAGGCCGAAACGGCGGGGGAGCGTGAAATCGAATTGAACCGTCGAGAGCTGCCAGAGCCGGCCGATAGCGTCCACCAGCTTGACGTCGATCTTGGGCCCGTAAAAGGCGGCTTCGTCCTGCATCACCTTTACCTTCAGCTTGAGCCGCTCGGTAGCTTTGGCGAGCGCGTCCTCGGCCAGCTTCCACTGCTCGGGCGAGCCGTCATACTTGCCGCTCGCGCCGTTATCCCAGGTGGAAAGCTCGGCTTCGTAGCTGTGAAAGCCGTAGGTTTCGAGCGTGTCGAAAGCGAACTGCAGGCAATCGACGATTTCGCTTTCGATTTGTTCGGGCGTGCAGAAAATGTGCGCGTCGTCCTGTGTGAACCCACGCACGCGCATCAGTCCGTGCATGACGCCTGAGCGCTCATAGCGATACACCGTGCCCAGTTCGCCCAACCGCACGGGCAGCTCCCGGTAGCTGCGTTGCTTGTGGGCGTAGATCAGAATATGGCCCGGACAGTTCATCGGCTTGGGCTGATATTCGGCGTCGTCCAGCTCCATGGGCGTGAACATGTTCTCCGAATAGAAATTCGCGTGTCCGGAGACTTTGAACAGCTCGCGCCGCATAATATGAGGCGTGTAGACGAGTGAGTAGCCGCGCTTCAGATACTGGTCGCGCATCCAATCTTCAATCTGTTTGCGGACGATGCCGCCTTTTGGATGAAAGAAGATCAGTCCGGGACCGGCCAGTTCCTGAATGCTGAACAGGTCGAGCTCCTGGCCGAGCTTGCGGTGATCGCGCTTCTTGGCTTCTTCGAGCTTGGCTAGGTACTCGTCGAGCTCTTTTTTGGTAAAGAATGCCGTGCCATAGATACGCTGGAGCTGCTTATTGTGCTCGTTACCTTTCCAGTAGGCGCCGGCGATGGAAAGCAGCTTGAACGCTTTGATCTTGGAGGTGGACGGCACGTGCGGGCCGCGGCAGAAGTCGATGAATTGCGGGCCGAGCGTGTATTCGGAAAAGATATCGCCGGCGCGCTCGGTGATGAGCTCGCACTTCATCCAGGCGTCGGAGTATTTGCGCAGGCCCTCTTCTTTTGGCGTCATCACGCGCTCATAAGGAAGATCACGAGCCTGGATTTCCCACATGCGCTTCTCGATTTTTTCGAGATCGTCGGGAGTAAAAGGCGTGGGCCGATCGAAATCGTAATAGAAGCCGGTGTCGATGGGCGGGCCGATGCCCAGCTTGGTTTCGGGAAACAATTCGAGCACCGCCGCGGCCAGCAGATGCGCGGTGGAGTGGCGATAAACCTGGAGGGCCTCGGCATCCTTGGTGGTGAGAATTTTCAGCTCGGCGTCGCTTTCGAGCGGCCGGGTGAGGTCGTACAACTCGCCGTTCACGCGCGCCACGATGGCCGCGTCCGCGAGGCGCGGGCTAATGCCCCGGGCGATGTCGATAGGTCTGGTTCCTGGCTCGACCGACTGCGTACTGCCGTCGGGCAGCCGAACTTGAATACTCATAGCGGGAACTTTCAGCGTAGCATAGGCTTACGCGGCCGGGATGCGGCGAGGCCCGCCTCGCGTTATGATAGAAGCTTCCCCGTACCGCGATGTCCGCCATGAGCAGCCCGATCGAAATCGACGACGAAGCCGCTATCGTCGCACAGGCTCGCCTGGGCGACGCCAACGCTTTCAGCGAGCTGCTGCGGCGCTATGAAGGCAAGATATTTCGGCTGGCGCTGCACATCACGCAGAATCGCGAAGACGCCGAAGACGTGCTGCAGGAAGCGTTTCTGAAGGCTTATGAGCACCTCGATCAGTTTCAGGGGCAGTCGAAGTTCTATACCTGGATCGTGCGCATCGCGGTGAATCAGGCGCTGATGAAGCTGCGCAAGCGAAAGTCCGACCGGTCGGTTTCGCTCGACGAGACCATCGACACCGGAGAAGACACGGTGGCGCGCGAGATCGCGGCCTGGGATGAGAATCCGGAACAGCAATACTCCCGCGAGGAGATCAACGAGATTTTGAGCAGCGCGATCGACGGGCTTGCGCCGATCTATCGCGCGGTATTCGTGCTGCGCGATGTTGACGATCTTTCGACCGAAGAAACGGCCGAAGCCCTGGAGCTTTCGGTTCCAGCGGTCAAGAGCCGGCTGTTACGCGCCCGGCTGCAGCTTCGCGATAAGCTGACGCGCTACTTCAAACGCAAGGGAGATGACGCCTTTGCTTACATGTAAACAGTTCCTCGACGAACTGACCGATTATCTGGACGAGAAGACGGACGCGGATCTCCGCAAGAAGCTGGAGGAGCACATCAGCGAGTGTCCGAATTGCTGGGTGATCTGCGACACGACCAAGAAGACCATCCAGATATACCGGGGCATGGACCCGTACCCGATACCGTCGGAGATACATTCCCGGCTGATGTCCGCCCTGGAACTAAAAATGGCCCGCAAGACCTGACCGCGGCCGGCGGGGCCGTTTGGCAGACGCGGCGGGGCAATCCGTTGACACCGCCTCTGTAGCTGTACCTTCTCCAGATGTAACCGGTAAGCCTCCCCAACCTCCCGTTACGCAGCGATTTCTGACGCTGGGCGCCTGCAGCGGGTTCATCATGATCGCACGGCAGCCAACGGATTCGCAGGCTGATGAAACACCCGGTTTGGGGCGTGGTGGCGCGTCAATTCGATGACGTCAAATTTCCTCAGTTGTAGGATCGCCATCGAGATGCTAAAAACTTAGCAAGAAGGGCTTGACGGCCCGGACAAGTAGTGCTAAATTTTTAGCATGCCGACCAGACCAGCCCCATCCCACCTCAGCCGCCGCGAGCGGCAGATTCTCGACATCCTCTATCAGCGCGGCTCGGCCGGCGTGGCCGAAATCCAAGCGGGACTGCCGCACACGCCCAGCTACTCCGCCGTACGCGCCCTAGTGCGAATCCTGGAAGAGAAGGGCCACGTCAAACACGAGGAGCGGGACGGGCGCTATGTGTATACCCCAAGAGTTTCCCGCGCTAAGGCCAGCCGATCGGCGGTGACGCATCTGGTTGAGACGTTCTTTAACGGCTCGCCCGAGCAGGCCATGGCCGCGCTGCTGGATGTCTCGGCGCGCGGCTTGTCGCGGGAGGAACTGGACCGCTTGGCGGGGATGATCGATAAAGCCAGAAAGGAAGGCAGATAAGATGTTCGTACAGATGTTGGCGACCATTTTCGGATCAGCGTGGCCGGTTGCCCTGGAGATTGCTTGGAAGAGCGCGGCGATACTGGGGACGACGCGCGCGGTGAGCTTGCTACTGTGGCGGGCGACCGCGGCACTCCGGCATGCGGTGTGGGTGCTGGCGCTGGGCAGCCTGTTAGTGCTACCCGCGCTCCAGATGCTTCTACCCGCGTGGCGGCCAGCCGCGTTGTCTCGCGCACAAACGACACTTTCAGCCGGGCGGTTGGGTGTCACCGCGGTCCGAGGCGCCGCGCCACAACCGCATGCGTCATTTCCATTAACCCAGCGATCCCCGCTGCCCTGGCGAATCGCGGCGCTCGCCGTTTGGCTAGTGGGCGTTGCTGTCTGCTTGTTTCGCTGGAGAAACGGAACCCGGCAGGTCGCACGGCTGCGAAAAAGCGCCGCATTCCCGGAGGAGGCCCACATGGCTCACGTATCGGTACTGATCCATGAAGCGGCCACCGAGCTTCACGTGCGCCGAGGTATTGGGGTGTTGATTGGCGATTGTGGGATTGTGCCCATGGCCACAGGTCTCCTGCGGTCCACGGTACTGTTGCCTCGCGAGGCCGCCCAGTGGTCGCGTGAACGACTTCGCATCGTGCTGCTGCACGAGATGGCGCATATCCGCCGGCGCGACTGCGTCACGCAGGCGATGGCAGAGCTCGCCGGTGCGTTCTACTGGTTTAATCCGCTGGCCTGGCTGGCCGTCCGGCGGTTGCGGATCGAACGGGAGCGCGCTTGCGATGATCTCGTTTTGAGCGTGGGAAATAAGGCTTCGGATTACGCAGCGCATCTGCTCGCCTTGGCCCGGCCGCTCGAGTCGGGCGCGCTGGCGTCCGCATCCGTCACCATAGCGAGTTCCTCGCACCTGGAGACCCGCTTGCGGTCGATTCTGAATCCACGACTTGACCGTCGGGCATTGACCGCCGGAACCGCTGTAATGGCATCTGTGATCGCCGCGTGCCTCGTCTTACCGATAGCGGCCATGCGCCCGCAAGCAGGCGACACGCGAACGGTTTCCGGCACGGTTTTCGATGCGGCGGGCGCGGTGGTGCCGGATGCGGCCATCGTTCTCTCCACATCTGACACGGACCAAAAGCAGACCACCTCGTCCGGTCCAGACGGGCAATTCTCCATCGGGCCGCTCGCCGATGGGATGTACCGGCTGGAGGTGGACGCGCGCGGTTTCGCGCCCGCGATTCGCCGGTTTAAGATGGACGGCCAGCATGCGCTTCGCTTGGAAATCACCGTGGACCTTGGCAACGTGCAGGAAACCGTGGTTGTGCGCGGTAAAGGCACACCTGCCGGGACTCCCGCCGCGCCGCGCCGCGTACGCGTCGGTGGCAATGTGACGCCGGCGAAGCTTATGCGTCAGGCCCAGCCGGATTACCCGGAAAGGGCCAAGGCTCGCGGGGTGCAAGGAGACGTGGTGCTGCGGGCGGTAATCTTTCTCGATGGCTCGGTCGGCGGGTTGAAAGCGGTGGGATCTCCTTACCCCGACCTGGCACAGGCGGCGATCAATGCCGTGCGCCAGTGGCGCTACGAGCCGGCGCTGCTCAACGGACAGCCGATAGAAACCGCCACCACCATCGAGGTGAAGTTTCAGCTGGAGCCTTAGCCGCGGATTCACCGAACCGCCAGACCCGGCGCCTCGTATACTCTAGTGGACGAGGCGAACATGAGCCATACGGCCACAGCGACGGATCGCGACCTCCTCGACATCATTTTCGGGCCGGCGACGGACGCCCAGACGTATCGCAATCTATTCTATCTGCTGCTGTCGTTTCCGCTGGGCATCGCGTACTTTGTTTTCCTGATCACGGGGATCAGCCTCGGTACGGGCCTGCTGGTGATCTTCGCCGGTGTGCCGATTTTGATCGGAATGCTATACGCCTGCCAGGGTCTCGGCGTGTTCGAAAGAGGAATGGCGCGATCACTGCTGCACCTCAACATCCCTTCCCCGCCGACTCCGAAACTCGAGCCGGGCCTTTGGCCAAAGCTCAAGGCGCTGTTCGCGAATACAGCCACCTGGAAGAGCTTCTTCTATTTACTGCTCAAATTTCCTTTCGGCGTCGCGGCGTTTGTGGTGCTGGTCACGGCGTTCTCCACGTCCCTGGCTTTAGTCCTGGCACCGCTGACTTACGGCACGCTCAGCCTGGATTTCGGCCTGTGGCGCGTGGACAGCAAAGACGAAGCCACCATCTGGTGCTTGATCGGCGTGGTCCTGTTGCTGGCTTCTTTCCACCTGGTGAACGGCCTGGCGTTCGTGTGGGGCCGGTTCGCGCAAATGATGCTCGGCCCCGATCACGCGGGCGGCCGCTAAGCTTCACTCCGCGACAACCGGGTTGCGCAGCTCGCCCAACCCCGTGATCCGCACAACGACGTCATCGCCCGCGCGCAGCCAGCGCGGCGGATTCCTGGAAAACCCGACGCCGGACGGCGTACCCGTAGAGACGACGTCTCCCGCTTCCAGCGTGAAAACGCCCGAAAGATATTCGATAAGGTCCGGAATCTTGAAAATAAGCTGCGAGGTGTTGGAACTCTGGAGTACCTCGCCATTGATCACCATCTGAATATCGAGCGCGTGCGGATCCGCGACTTCGTCGGCGGTCACGATGGCCGGCCCCATGGGCGCGAAGGTATCGAAGGTCTTGCCCATCATCCACTGCGTCGTCGCCATCTGATAATCGCGCGCGCTGACGTCGTTCAGATTGGTGTAGCCGAAAATGTGGTCCTGCCATTTGTCGCGCGCAATGTGACGGCCGCCTTTCCCGATCACGAAGGCGAACTCGGCTTCATAATCCGGCTTGGCCGAAAGCTTCGGCAGTACGATGTTTTCGCCCGGCCCGATGACGGCGGTCGCGTACTTCGAAAAGATGGTCGGGACCTTGGGGATCTCCATCTTGGATTCGATGGCATGGTCGCGATAGTTGAGGCCCACGCAGATGATTTTGGACGGGCGGGGCAGGGGAGCCAGCAGCCGCACCTTGGCCAGCGGAACCACGTCGCCGGCGGGCGGCTTGCCGTCCAGCCACGATCGGAGGCGCTGGCGCGCTTCAAAGCCTCCTTCGATGACCGAGAGCAGCGTCGGAAAGCCGGCGCTTCTCAAGCCGATGACGTCATTGCCCAAAATCACGCCCGGCGCGGCAAACCCGTCGTGCTGAAACGTCACGAAACGCATTGAGGAATCTCCTGGACCGAAAACGCACGCAGGAATATTCGTGCGGCGGAATCGGTTATTGTAACATCGCGCGAGCGGATGACGGCCCGCGGATTGGGGGATTGTTCCATCGACAAATCGAAATGGCCGCGGCCTATTCGCACCGCAAGGCGATGACTGGATCCACGCGCACGGCGCGCAACGCCGGCCCGAGCGTGGCGGCCAACGCTACCGCAGCGACCACCGCCAGCACCGCGAGAAATGTCGCCGGGTCGGTTGTGCTCAGTTCCGGCACCAGGAACATGGCGAGCGGCCTTGTCGCGAACACCGCCAGGCCCAGCCCTACGGCGACAGCGGTGGCCACAAGCGACAAGCTTTGGCCAAGCACCATGCGCACGATCGCGCCACCGTCCGCGCCCAACGCCATGCGCAACCCGATCTCGCGTATTCGGCGGCTGACTGCATAGGCCAGGACGCCGTAGAGGCCGATCGAAGCCAGCGCCAGGCCCAGCAGCCCCATGGCCCCCAGCAGAGCGGCGCCCACGCGGCTGGGCAGGAACGCGAAACCGAGGGCATCGCGCATCAGCTTGACTTCAATTGCCGCAGATGAATCGAGGCGGCCCAAGGTCCTATTGACGTTTTTGAGTACGCTCTGCGGATGAGCGGCGCGGATAAGGAAATGGAGGTTGACGATACTGCCCTCCTGGAAATAAGGAACGTAAAGCGCTTGAGGACTGTCTTCGCCAATCGTGAAGTATTTGCCGTTCCCGGCGACACCCACGATTGTGACCGGTCCGTCCCAGCGGATCACATGGCCCACCGGATTGGTGTCTCCAAACAAACGCCGGCCGAGATTTTCATTGATAACGGCCACTCGCGGAGCACCAGTCCGGTCGGAAGCCAGGAATTCGCGGCCGCCCAGCAGTCGGATGCCCATGGTCCTGAAATAATCCGGCGCCACCCAGTTGAAGTTGAAGTCCACTGGCACAGCATGATCGTTCAGATCGGTGCGGAATTCCGTGCCCATGGATACGTGATCGTTGAGCGGAACGGCCCGCGCAATGCTTGCCGCCTCAACACCAGGGAGCGACCGCAACTGATCGAGAGCGC
>DATLVQ010000904.1:0-19462 GCA_035577325.1 Bryobacteraceae bacterium
GGGCGAGCCGTTAGCCGGCATAGGCGCTACCGATCTTGATCTGGCGGAATCGCGAGGGGCTCGCCCCGTGCCCTGTCCCCATCACCTGCTCGGGCTGGCCCTTTCCGCAGTTCGGTGTGCCCCAGAGCGTCCAGTGCTCGGGGCCCGAAATCGCCGCGCAGGCATTCCAGAATTCCGTGCTGATGCCGCTGTAACTGGGGTTCTTCAGCATGCGCGTGCGTTTTCCATTGCGGATTTCCCAAGCGATCTCACAGCCGAACTGGAAGTTGTACCGCTTGTCATCGATCGACCAGCTCTTGTTGGTCTCCATGTAGATGGCGTGGCCGGCGCCAAAAACTTCGTCGAGACTTTGCCGGCCCGGCTTGAGGCTGACGTTGGTCATGCGAATGAGCGGAATGCGCGCCCAGCCGTCGGCGCGCATGGTGCCGTTAGAGCGCTTCTGGCCGACCGCGGACGCAGTTTCACGCGACGTCATATAGCCAACGAAAAGGCCGTCGCGGATGATATCTGTCGATTGCGCGGGAACGCCTTCATCGTCGAAAGCGAAAGTGCCCAAACCGGGGCCGTGTTCGGCGCGCGCATCGCATACTACATTTACGATCTCTGATCCGTATTGCAGGTGATCAAGCTTATCCAGCGTGAGGAAGCTCATGCCAGCGTAATTCGCTTCCGTGCCGAGAACACGATCGAGCTCGATGGGGTGGCCGACGGATTCGTGAATCTGGAGGCCGAGCTGCGAGCTATCGAGAATCAGGTCGAAGGTGCCTTCGGGGCACTGATCAGCCGAATGCAAAGCCACGGCCTCTCCGGCGATGCGCGGGGCATTTTCAAGTAAGCGCAGCTCGTCGACCAGTTCGTAGCCTTTCAACTGATGCTGGCCGCCGAAGGAGTTCGGGTACGAGCGCTTCTGGATCTCGCCATCGCGAAAACTGAATGCGGTGAAGCCGGCGCCGGTGGTGTAGCGCGTCTGATCGATGAGACTGCCGATCGACGATACAAAGACCTGCCGGTTTTTCGCGAACACCAGCGACGCCTCGGCGAGGGTGACTCCGGGATTCCTGCGCAGTTCCGTATCGATCGAGAACAGCAGGTCCAGATTGCGATCCATCGGAATCGAAAAAGGATCGATGCGAATGGGTGAAGTCCACGCGACTTCATACTTTTGCTCGGGAGCCAGCACAACGTCGTGCTTCTTTGCCAGCGCGCTCGCCCGCGCGATTTCGACCGCCAGCGCTGCCGCGGCTTGGATGCCCGCGGCGCTCAGTTCGTCCGTAGACGCGAAGCCCCACGAGCCGCGATCGAGCACGCGGATGCCAAGACCGAGCGAAACCGAACTGGAAGCCTGGCCGATTTTGCCGTTTTTCGTCGATACATTGCGATCTTCGGTCTCGATAAGGCGCACGTCGGCGTAGGAAATTCCGCGGCGTACGGCGGCGTCGAGCGCGTTGAGAGCAGTGTCTTTCATCGGGGTGTGATCAGGCCGCCCAGCTTGTCCTGCTCGCCGGATGCGGTGCGAGGGAAGCGCGTGGAGTAAGCTTCGAGGTACTTCAAACCTGCGCCGGTATTGTAGATGACGATCTTCTCGTCACGCTTGAGGAAACCGCCGGCGAGCAGTTTTTCGACCGCGGGAACACACGCTGCGCCTTCGGGCGCAATGAACATGCCTTCGTCGGCGGCGAGCTGGATGCCGGCATCGATCAGCTCGGTGTCGCTCACGGCAAGCGCTGTACCGCCGCTTGCACGCACGGCGTTCAAAATCAGAAAATCGCCCAGCGGCTTGGGTACGCGCAGCCCGCTGGCCACGGTGTGCGCATTTTGCCAGAATTCGCTGCGCGCGCTCCCCTGCTCGAAGGCGCGCACAACCGGCTGGCAGCCTTCCACCTGCACGGCAATCATCTTGGGGCGCCTGGCGCCAATCCAGCCCAGCGCCTGCATTTCATCGAACGCCTTCCACATGCCGATCAGGCCGACGCCGCCGCCGGTCGGATACAGGATCGCGTCGGGCAGATCCCAGCCCATCTGCTCGGCGACCTCGTAGCCCATGGTCTTCTTGCCTTCGATACGGTAGGGCTCTTTCAGGGTGGTGACATCAAACCAGCCTTCGCGCGCCGCGCCGGCGGCCACGAGCTTCGCGCAATCGCTGATGAGCCCGTCGACTAGCGTGACGTGCGCGCCGTAGGCTTTGCATTCGACAAAATTGGCCTGCGGGACGTCGCGCGGCATGAAGATATGCGCCTCAATGCCCGCCGCCGCCGCATACGCCGCCATGGCGCTTGCGGCATTGCCCGCCGAGGGGATAGCAAGTTTGCGAATCCCCAGTTCGACCGCCATCGAAACGGCGCAAGACAAGCCGCGCGCTTTAAACGATCCCGTCGGATTCAGGCCTTCGTCCTTAATCCAGAGCTTTTGCGCGCCTATTCTGGCGCCCAGGCGGGCCGTCCGAACGAGCGGCGTCATACCCTCGCCTAATGAGATAATGGAGGTTTGACGCGTCGGAGGCAGCGCCGGACCGTATCGCCACATGCTGTTTGGGCCGGCGGCGATCTGGTCGCGGCTCCAGGTTCGGCTCAGTTTTTCGAGGTCGTAGCGAACGAGCAAGGGGCCGCCACATTCACAAAGGTTATGGATCTTGCCGGATTCGTATTTCCGGCTGCACAGGCCGCACTCCAGATGCGTCAATGTATTGGAGATAGCTGGGCTCATCAGGGCTGAAGTTTCCATGATACTGAAACCCAAGGTCGCGCAAATATCAGCCGGGTTCGTAATGCTCGCGGCATCGTGTTTCGCGGGCGAATACGCCGTGCTCACCACGGGCTTTCGCATTCATGCCGACCGGCACGAGACCGAAGGCGCGATCGTGCGGCTTTACGCGAACGGCGGCGTCACGGAAATGCCGGCCGCGCAGATTGCCGGGTTCGAAGCTGACGACGCGGCAAAACCGGCCCCCGCCCCGCTGAATGTCGCGCCGGCCACGCCCAGCGCAAAAGAACTGGTTACTGCGGCCGCAGTGCGCAACGGCTTGCCGCCGGAGCTTGTGCACAGCGTGGTGTCGGCTGAATCGGCGTATCGTAGCAATGCCATTTCAAATAAGGGCGCGATCGGCCTCATGCAACTAATGCCGGCAACGGCCAGCGAGTACGGAGCCGATCCCGCGGACCCGAGGCAGAACGTGGAAGCCGGCACGCGATATCTGCGCGATCTGCTGCTCAAGTATCAGCATAGCGACCATCAGGTGAGCCGGGCGCTCGCAGCCTATAACGCCGGCCCGGGGGCGGTGGACCGCCATCATGGCGTGCCGCCCTATCGCGAGACGCTGGCGTACGTGGGGCGCGTACTGCGCAAGTACGAGAAGCAGACCGTCCACGACAAGCGCTAAGCCTGCGGTCGATTGAAGAATTCCTGGTCGATTTTCGCCGCCAGCACGAAATCACTCTCCGTCAGCCCATCGATCTTGTGCGTGTAAGTCTTCACGTCGACGCGGCCCCAGGCGAGCGCGATGTCCGGGTGATGCCCTTCGGCTTCCGCGACGGCGCCCACACGGTTCACGAAATCGAGCGCAGTCTTGAAATCCGAGAAAGTGTACGTCTTGGTGATGTGGTGTCCGTCGACCACTTTCCAGCCGGGCAGTTGTGACGAAAGTCTCCGCAATTCTTCTCCCGCAAGCGGCGGGGTACCACCCTTGCAGGGCACGCAATGTTTCGCGGCAAGGCCGCTTACTCCAGATCCACCCATACTTCTCCACTCCTCAATTCAACCGCGTAAGTTTTCAGCGGCTGCACTTGCGCTTCGAGGCGCTTGCAATCTTTAGGATAAACGTTCTTGCGGAAATAAGTCTTCGCTAAGTCGCGTCGTATTGGAGTGATGATACGGACAATCGATGAGGTTGTCCCGCGTGGCGGCTTCGAGGGAATTGACCGGATGCGGGCAGGGGCCGAAATTCTAAACTAGGGTACTGCTAACTGACCCAACTAAAGTACCGTGAGTTTGTACGCAGGAGTACCATCCAAAATGATGCGGTGCGGCTATTGTCGCCACTGCCGATTGCTTACATGATGGAGTTGTAGATAACAAACGAGCAATGGCTATTCAGAGCGAGGAACTTTCAGCACCCGAGCGGCGGGCCACAGAGCGGTTCCCCCTCGAAAACGACGTCCGATATAAATTGCTGGAGGCCAAACGCATCGCGCAAACCGGCCAGGGCCGGACGCGGAACATTTCGAGCAGCGGCATTTTATTTACGACCGAGGCGCGGTTGCCTCTGGGGCAGCGGATCGAGCTGGCGGTGGACTGGCCGGCGAAATTAAACGAGCACTGCGGGCTGAAACTGGTGGCCCTGGGTAAGATCGTCCGTTCCAGCGACGATGTTGCGGCTATCAATATTGAGAAATACGATTTCCGCACGCGCGCGACGGTTGCCGCTGCCGGAACCGCCTAAACGGGCAGTTCATCACTCTTTTCCGTCCATGCCGCCACGGCGCGACTAGCGTTTCAACGGATCTTCCACCCAAGGCGGCGTCGCTTCGATCAACCGTCCCAGCTCCGGTTCCAATTGCTCCAGTTTGAGCTTCATCTGCCAGGCGACCTCGCGATAGCTGAAGTGGCCTTTGACGCCGCTGCGCACGCGGGCGATGTACTCGGCTTCGGCGAAATCCATCTTGAAAAGAAAGCGCGCGCGGGCGCCGAAGGGCAGCAGATAGTGAGCGCCTGGGGCGGGCAGGCAGTGCAATTCCTCGAAGGCGGCGCGCATGGCCTGGGTGTAAATCTCGCTCACGCCCGCCGCGCCGACCGTGGGCGGCGTATCATAGCCGAGCTGCCCGTCGTAGGCCTGCCGGAACTGGTGGCAGCGCCGGTGCCGGTGCAGATCTCGATACGCTCCGATGTCCATCACGATATCGAACGCATAAGGGCCGCCACGGAACGCGCGCGGCAGATCATCACGGCGCCCGCGTGAACCCAGCGCCACATCCAGCACTTCCCGGCGGCGCGCGTGGCTCCAGCCCGCGGCCATTTCGTAGAGCTCGCGAAAGGGGCGATCGGTCACGGAATAGAGCAGCGTGGCCACGATATCGGCGCCAACGTGCGAGGGCCGCACAAGGTCCACGCAATCCAGTTGCAGGCCCACGGCGGGCGGCAGATTCTGGGCCGCCCATAGCTTCAAGTCGGCGCGCGAACGCGGCAGAGTTTCATCGGGCTCGGCATGACGCGCAAGCGTAGGCGCAAGCGGTTCGCGGGACCGGTCGTCCCACTGGCAATCGGGCTCGGCCGCGCAGGCGGCGGCGATTTCATCGCCGAGGCTGCGCACCTCTTCGTATTCGGAGACGCGCAAGCGCTTGATCTGTTTCTCGAGTGTGCGGATGCTCGTCACCTGGCCCACGTTGGTGGGAACGCCCCAGAAGAGCAGATAGCGCGCTACATCGAAGGCGCGCGCGGCGATATTGCGCTTATAGGCATCGGGCTTCAAATCTTCCGGCCGGGGCAGTTTGTCGCAAAGATAATCGAAAACGCGCGCGCTCACCTCCTGATATGCGGCGAGCAGATTTTCGCCCGCCTTGCGGTAGCCCGCGGCGTCATCGGCCGCAAATTCAGATGGCGTAATGAATCCCGACTTGGAAAAATCCTGATAGCGCGAGGATTTCGCCTGCCCGTCCCAGAGCGCCTCGTCTTCCGCCTCGCTGGCGGCGAGCTCGGACAAGCCTTCGAAGCACAGCACGGTGTGGCCCAAGTCGGCGATGGACGCGTGGCCGTACTGGAAATAAAAGCTCTCCAGGAATTTCTGTGAATCGTGCGTGCGCACCCAATCGAGCGACTGGCGTATCGAATCGGGCGACCGGCTGTAGCGCGCCAGAGCGTACGCGCACTTTTCAGGCGGCATGGGCGAGACGGTGAAGACGCGCTTGGATCTTTCAGACATGCTGGATCAAGTTATGATATCGGATCGCGGCGCGGCGGCGTGGAAAATGCGCTACTGCATGCAACAATGTCATGAAAATTCGCATCAAGCGGCTTCGCGCCGATGCATTCCTCCCAGTCTACGCGCATGGTCCGGCGGAAGACGCCGGTCTCGACCTGCAGGCTGCCGATCAAACCACGCTTACGCCCGGGGTGCCGCAGCTTGTGCCGACCGGCGTCGCCATTGAACTGCCGCCGGGCTGCGAGGCGCAGATCCGTCCGCGCAGCGGCCTCGCGCTCAAGCACGCCATCACGTTGCCCAACAGTCCGGCTACGATCGATCCAGGGTATCGCGGTGAAATCCGCGTGATCCTGCTGAACCTCGGCAAAGACGATTACGTGATTAACCGCGGTGACCGCATCGCGCAGATGGTGATCGCGCGTTATGAAGCTGTCGAGTGGGAAGAAGGCGAGTTGGGCGATTCCGCGCGCGGCACAGGCGGTTTCGGATCGTCAGGACGATAGCGAAGCGTTTTTACCGAATCGCCACCAAGAAGGCGACGCGCCCGGTAATCGCGCCTTATCCGAGAATAGAACGATGGCTCGCGTGAGAATGGACAAGTGGCTTTGGGCCGCACGATTCTTCAAGACGCGCGCGCTTGCGGCACGGGCGTGTGAACTGGGCAGGATTGAATCCAACGGGCAGCAGGCCAAGCCTGCGCGCGAGGTCCACGTGGGCGACCGGTTGCAAGTGAAAAACGACAGCGGCGACTTTCAGTTGGAGGTGCTGGCGCTCAGCGAGATGCGCGGCCCGGCGGCGGTTGCGCAAACGCTCTTCCGGGAGACGGACGCCAGCCGGGAGTTGCGCTTAAAGTTGGCCGAGGAGCGTAAAGCAATGCCGCATTTTGAAGCGCTACGAGAGGGCAAGCCATCGAAACGCGATCGGCGGGCAATCGACCGGTTACGCGGCAGAGCGTGACCTTTCATTGGGCCTTTCCGGCCGCGCGATGGAAGTTTTTGTCGGCCCAGGCGATGAAGTATTTCCAATTGGGGCCGTCGGTGTGTCCGCCGTCGTGCTGGCGCCAAGCGAGCTGTCCATCGAGTAGTCCCACGTTGACGGGCGGCATTTTTGCGGTTCGATAGTCGTCCGAAGTCCCGAGAGCCTTCGCGCCCAAGAGCCGGAACACGATCAGCGGGTACGACGAATTGTCCACATGTCCCACGAGCTCTTTGCCGGTCACCGGATGAGAACCAACCATCGCCTTCACTGTGTTGGTGACAGTCCAGGTCACGGTCGAACGTTTTTGGGAACGCGGCCATATACCTCTCGTTCGAAATCCTCGACGATTTCAGGGCGGCGCTGCTTCCACCACATTTCGGGCGTGGTGACTTTCCTGCCGCTCTTCAGGGTCAAGACGTCCGGCAGGTTCGGGAAAGGATTGGCCTTGGACTCGTCGTAATTGGCGTGATTAGGCGCGCTATCGTTGCCGCTTGGGCCGGGACGGAGCGTTTTGATGCCGAGCTGATCCATCATGTTGCGATGGTCTTCGATGGCGGTCCAATTCATGGGTTGCGGCAGGTTGCTCGCATTGGCAGATGCGGCCGACGCGGGCGCCGGCGATTGCTGGCCGAACAGGGTAATTGCCGGCAAAGCCGCCAAACAATCAACCGTGAGACGGACCAATGAAATGCCGAACAAATACCTTGCGAAGTTCATACTCTGGCTGAGAGGTAATGATAGACCTTTTGCACAGCGGCCTTGAAACCTGGCGCAGCTCCCGTTTGGGTCATTCGTGGCCTGGCTGGATGAGCCGGCGCCGATGCCAGCGAATGTTAAAATGCACACCCAATCATGCGTGCGCGGCAGGAAATATGATATGTTCCTTTTCAACGTCTTTCAATATGTTGGTGTTAGTTTCCATTATCGATCTTGAGGCGTCGGGCCGAAGCCGCGCTGTGTAGCGAAGTGCCCGAGGGAGAGGGGTTAAAGCGATGTTTGGACAAAAATATCTTGCCGCCGCGACGGTACTGGTTTGCCTCTGCGCGCAGGCGTTATTTGGCGCCGTTACGGGCCGTATTTCGGGCACGGTCAAAGATCCGACGGGCGCGGTGGTGCCCAATGCGGAGGTCACGGCTCTCGAGACCCTGACCGGGATCAAAACGGCGAGCAAGACCGACGCGCAGGGATTCTATTCATTTCCCTCGCTTCCAGTCGGCCGCTACGAATTGGAAGTTCGCTCCGGCGGCTTCAAGGATTACAAGCAGACCGGGCTGATTCTGGACGTCAACACGGCGCTGCTGGTGGATGTTCCGCTGCAAATCGGCGAGGCCAGCCAGGAGGTAACGGTCAACGCCGCCGCGGTACAGGTCGAAACCACCAATACGCATATGGGCGAGGTCATCAGCGACGTGAAAATGACGACGGTGCCGCTGAACGGCCGCAGCTACACGGATTTGTTAGCGCTGCAGCCGGGCGTCACACCGACCAGTTCCGGCCAGTACGGCGCCATGTCGGTATCGGGCGACCTCAACCCCGGTAGTCTTTCCGTCGCGGGGCAGCGGGAATCGACCAACGGATTTATGGTGAACGGCGGCAATGTGGTCGAAGGCGGCTACATGGGCACGGCCATCATTCCCAACCTCGACTCCATCGCCGAGTTCCGCATCCTGACAAATAACGCCGACGCCGAATATGGTAATTACTCCGGCGGCCAGATCAACGCCATCACCAAATCCGGCGCCAACGAATTTCACGGTGACGTCTTCGAATTTCTCCGCAACACCGATCTGGATGCGCGCAACTTTTTCAGCCCGGACAAAGGCAAGTTCATCCAGAACCAGTTTGGCGGAACGGTTGGTGGGCGCATTATCCGCGACAAGCTGTTTTTCTTCACCGACTACCAAGGGTCGCGGAAAATCATCGGGGCGAGCACTGGCAATATTCTGGTACCCACCGCGGCCGATCGCCAGGGCAATCTGGCTGACATCGCCGACCAGTTCACAGGAGTTGTCACGGGAGCAGACTGGGCCAAACAGCTGTCTCAGAAACTCGGATACACCGTAACGCAGGGTGAACCTTATTACACAGCGGGATGCACTTTGAGCACCACATGCGTCTTCCCGAATGCGGTAATTCCGCAGTCAGCTATCACGACGCCCTCACAGAATCTGCTCAAATACATACCAGCCGCCAACTCAGGTCCGTTCTACTCCACGTCGCAATTCAACCAGACGCTGCGCGACGACAAGGGGAGTTTCCGCATCGACTACAACAGCCGGTTCGGCCTGATCTCCGGGTATTACTTTCTGGACGATTTCACGTTCGACGATCCCTACGGCGGGGCCAGCATACCGGGTTTTACGGTCTCAACGCTGGGGCGCGCGCAGATGGCCAATATTGCCGACACCAAGACGTTCGGCCCCACCGCGGTTAACGAACTGAGGGCGCACTTTATGCGCACGGTGAACCTGGGTGGATTTCCGAGCGGCGGGCTCGGTACGACGCTGGACTCGCTGGGCTTTGTGACCGGTCCCAGCACGTTGGGCATCGTGGTACAGAACAAGGCGGCCGAGGGCGTGCCCAGCATCGGCTTCAACAACTTCAGTATTGGTGTGAACGCGTACTTCGGGGGGAATTACAACAACATGTATCAGCTCATGGACAACTTCTCGAAGGTCCTGGGCACTCATACGATGAAGTTTGGCGGTAGCGTCCACTACGACCAGATCACCGAGCACGAGTTCGGGGCCAATAACGGGACATTCTCGTTCAGTGGGACCGAATCCGGCAGCGATTGGGCCGATTTCCTGATCGGCGCACCTGACTCCTTCCAACAGGGCGTGCAATTGCCGCTGCACACCCGCACTTATTATTACGGTCTGTACGCGCAGGATAGTTGGCGAATTAAACCCAGCCTGACGCTTAACTACGGGTTGCGCTGGGAAGTGACTTCGCCGTGGTACGAGGCACAGGGGCAGCTAGAGACGCTGGTGCCGGGCCTACAATCCAAAGTATTCCCGGGTTCACCTACCGGATGGGTCTTCCCCGGCGACCCCGGCGTTCCGAAGAGCCTCGCGCCGGTTAGGCACAACAATTTCGCGCCGCGCGTGGGCCTGGCATGGTCGCCCAGCGGCAAACTGTTTGGCGGGCCAGGCAAAACCAGCATTCGCGCGTCATTCGGCATCTTCTACACAGCGTTCGAGGATGCCACCAGCTTCAACGAAGTGGGCGATGCGCCATTTGGCTATTTCTGGGCTAGCCCGACACCTCCATCGTTTCTCACCCCTTACGTCGACCGGCAAACCGGTTTTGTGGAAAAGCAGCGCTTCCCGGTGAATTTTCCGCCGTCCAATGTGTCGGCCAGCAATCCCGATAGTTCGATCGACTGGTCGTTCTTCGAGCCGATTTCCAGTTCGCCCGGCTTCTGGTACAAGAATCGCGTGCCCTACGCCGAGCACTACAGCTTGTCGATCCAGCGACAGTTTGGCACCGCCAGCGTGCTCAGCGTCGCCTACGTGGGCACGCAAGGCCACAATTTGTTAAGCGATCTGGAAGCGAACGTCGGCAACCCGGCGCTGTGTTTGAGCGTCAGCCAGCCAAGCCAGGTGGCGCCAGGCAGCGGGACCTGCGGGCCCAACGGCGAGAACGGCGTCTACACACGGGCGGACGGCACGGTTATCAATGGCACGCGCTCTCCGTACAGCAACGCGATCGGCAGTAACGGGTACTTCATGACCATTGGAAACTCCAATTACCACTCGCTGCAGACGAGCTTCAAACACCGTAGCGGCCCGTTCGAGATCCTGGGCGCGTACACCTTTAGCAAGTCGATCGATGACTCGTCGGGATGGGGCGATCAGATCAATCCCCTGAACCAGCGGCTAAGCCGGGCTCTTTCGTCGTTTGACGTCACACACAATTTCGTGGCCAGCTATCACTACGAGCTGCCGTTCAGCCAATGGTTCGGGCACCACCGAGCGAGCGACGGATGGGTGATCACGGGCATTACCCGGTTCTCCACCGGCTTGCCGATTTTTCTGCGCGAGCGCGACGACAACTCCCTGCTGGGCACGCGATTCACCGGTCCGAACGGCAACGGCGTGGACACACCGAACTATACGCCGGGTGATCTCCAATTCAACGATCCGCGCACCGGCAAGCCGTACTTCAACATCGATCTGTTCAGCAAGGAAGCCGTCGGACAACTGGGAACAGCGAGCAAACGCTTCTTCCACGGGCCCGGTCTCAACAACTGGGATATAGCGCTATTGAAAGACACTCACATCACCGAGTCGAAACTGCTGCAGTTCCGGTTCGAATTCTTTAACGCTTTGAACCACGCGCAGTTCGTGGCCCCCACGGGCAACATCAATAACGGAAGTTTCGGCTTCGTGACGGATTCCAGGTCCCCCAGAATCGGGCAGGCGGCGCTGAAACTGTTGTTCTGAAGCTTCTGGGTTAGCGGAGGGCAGATGCCGGCAAGCCGACGGTGCTGCTCTCCTTAAAAACATGCATAACAGTGCAAGTTGCCGGAGGGTGGCAGGTTTAACGCCGGTGGCGGCAAGAATTGTGTGCGCCAGCCTGACAATGGCCCTATGTATCCCGCTCTCCGGGGCCGGCCCCGCCCTGGAGTTGACACTTCAAACGCGCGTCCGCGACACCGACCGGGCAGTGACCACGAACCAGCGGATCGACGCCGCCAAAATCGGCGTGGTGATTGTCGACATGTGGAATACCAACGATTGCATGACCAACGCGCAGCGCGCCGCTGCCCTGGTGCCGAGGATGAACAAAGTCCTCGAGGCGGCACGGCGGCTCGGCATGCAGATCATCTGGGCGCCCACGGATGTGGCCAGCCAGTACGTTGGCACGCCGCAACGGGAACGAGCGCTCGCGCTCCCCCGCTCTCCACTGCCGCACGTCGCGAATTTCTCCTGTCCATTTAGCGTACCGACCGTGCGGCCGGACAAGTGTATGTGCGGACCGGGCATCGTATGTCACGTGCACTATGGCTGGGACGGGATGGACCCCAATTTGGCGATAGCGCCCGGGGACTGGATTGTAGGCGACCCGGAGGAATTGTACTCGGTCTACAAACGGCATGGACTCACACGTTTGATTTACATGGGGATTAACACGAACTTATGCGTGATGAATAAGCCGGAAGGAATCGCGCCTATGACCTCGGCTGGGTTGAAGTGCATCCTGGCGCGCGATTTGACGGATGCCGAAACCGCCTACGATCCGGCGATGGCATTTACACCCGATCTCGGCACCGAGAAAGACATTGCCGATGTCGAACGATCCGGCATTCCCACCATCAACATGGTCGATGAGGTGAGAAAGGCCGGAGCATGGAACGATAAGTGGATTGTGGAAATGGTCCGGCTGGCGCCATGGGGGACGACAACCTGGCCATACCTCTTTGAGGATTCTGTGAAGGTCACGCTGACCACGCCTAATCAAAAAGGCGTTGCTGTCCGCTACACCCTGGATGGCGCCGAGCCGGGGCCCGGATCGCCGCTGTATACTGATCCGCTGGATGTCACGAAGACCACGCAATTACGCGCCGCGGCATTCGAAAAAGAGCGACGCGTAACCCTGGTCAGCGATGGCTATTTCGTCCGTCTTGGTCCCCTGCCGCCAAAACCAGACCTCTATCTCGATCAGCTCAAACCGCTCGTGCCGGCGCGTCCGGATTGGAGATGGGAGGCGCGGACCAACCATGCGTTCACGGGCGGGCCGCTCAAGATCCGCGAAACCAGTTATGACACGGGCTTAGGCATGCGCGCACCAGCCAACGCGCTCTATGAGATCAAACCAGCTTATGACCGGTTCGTAGCGAGAGCGGGCATTGATGACGATCTATTCCAACGACATTCTAATGCGCGGTTCCTGGCGACATACCCCAGCGTGCAGTTTCAGGTGTACATTGACGGCAATCTGGCATCCGAGAGTCCTGTCATGCGCCTGGGCCAAGAGCCGTGGCGATTCGAAGTGAAAATCCCGGAGCAAAGCCGGCTCATCAACCTGGTCGTCACCGATGCCGGCAGCCGCAGCCCTTTGGATTTGGCCGATTGGGTGGATGCGGGCTTTGTGCTGAAGTGAAAATCTGGTGGACGGCGGGGGGATCGAACCCCCGACCTCTGCATTGCGAACGCAGCGCTCTCCCAGCTGAGCTAGCCGCCCACTATTTTTTAGGCCTTTACTTATAATATCATCGCGACACGGAACCGCGACTCAGGCTTCGCTCTGTTCGAGCGTCTGGTCCTGCTTGCGCCGGGCGTCCCAGTAGCGCTTCATGCGCTCTGAGACCTCCTGGCGCGCTTGGTGATTCATGGACTTGCGGCCGCGTTTCTTTTCGGGCACCGCGGCAATCTGGTGCGCCGCATTCACCTGCATTTCCTCCAGAGAGGCGATGACGCGATCCAATCGCTTTTTCTCTTCGTGGAGCTCGCGAATGGCCTTGTTGATGTTCATGCCGCGTTCGGGGAAAAACGCTATGCGTCGCCTGATAGTACAACAGCCCGAACATTCGTTTCCAGTTGACCAGAGTTTACATACCGCGCGTCAAAAACGGCCAGTGCCGCACAAGATGATAATGGTACCGCGCTACCAGCAAATACAACATCGCCGCCAGCACCAGCACGACCAGCCCGGTCCATTTGAGCACGGGACGCCATGGGAACTTCCTGTTCTCCCGATGCAGCACGAGTATATAGCCGGCGAATATCCCGAGATAGAACAACGCGCACATCGGCACGGCGAACAACATCAGATTGAAAACATCCGGGGTGGGCGTGACGATGGCCGCGATAATTACGATGCCCAGGATGGCGTACCGGCTATGGTTGATCAGAAAGCGCGGGCTGGCCAGGTGCAACAGCGTCAGAAAGAAAATCAGCACCGGCATTTCGAAAATCAGGCCAATGCCGAGCATCACGTTGACGAACAGATCGAAATACTCGGTCATCGAAACCATGGGCGTGACGTTGTTCATCACGGCCAGGCTCAGCAGAAACGTCAAACCATAGCGAAACGCCACGAAATAGCCGAACGCGCCGCCGGCAATGAACAAACCTGCGGAGCAAATGACAAATGGAGCTGCCCACCGACGCTCCTTCTTGTATAGTCCAGGCGCAATGAACCCCCACACCTGGTATAAAATCCACGGCGACGCAATGAAGATGGCTGTGAGGATCGGAAGCTTCACCCATACGATATTGAAGGCTTCCATGGGCGTGATCAGAGTGAGCTTAGGGTCCTTAAGGCCCAAACTGCGCAGGGCATCCACAGCAGGCTCGCTGACAAGTTTCCAAAGCTCGCTGCAGAAGGTCAGGCTGACGATGAATGCGATGCCCACGCCGGCTAACGAGCGCAGGATGCGCGAGCGCAGCTCCTCCAGGTGTTCCATGAACGACATCCGCAGCATCCCTTCCTCCTCATCGCCGCCATCGGAATCCGAGGGTGGCGTCGGAGGTGTCGATCCGCCCGCCCCTCCCGCGCTGGCGGTCGCGGGGATGACTGCTGTCGATGTGCTTACCGGTGACTCGGACACACTTGTGCTGCCGGACGAATATGGATCGTCACTAGCGGAAGCCGGGCCGGTTACGGGCGCGTCGTTGACGGGATCCCCGGCCGAATTGTTTTCCGGCCGGATCTCGCCATTTGACAACGCACCTTCCCCGGGGGGAGCTGACGCTCCCTTCTGATCTTCGGGTGAAGCCATGCTAACTCTTCAATGTTTGCGGCTCAGTCGTCGGTAAGGCACTGCCCTGGTGAGAGGACGCTCCATTTTCGGAGGCGCCCGGTTCAACGGCTCTCGCGCTGGAATTTTCGATTCCGGCGGCGGCGATACTGCCGCTGGCGATAGCCCCTTCCGGGACAGCTCCCGACGTTAACTCAGCGCCCTGAGGTGCGGATGCGCTTGCGGTGATTAAAGCAGTGTTTGCGGTGGAATCGTGCGGCTCGGTGCTGGTCGAACCCGAGTCGTAGGAAGAGTAATCGTAATTGTAAGTATCGTGGTAGTAGCTGCTGGTCACTTCCTTGATCGATTCGTTTTCCCGCTCGAGGGTTCTCATCTCGCGCTCAAACGTGGATTTCAGCTCGTTTTGGGCGCGACGGAATTCGGCCAGACCCTTGGCCAGGGTTCTTCCCAGTTCGGGGAGCTTTTTCGGCCCGAACAGAAGAAGAGCCAGCACAAAGATGACGGCCATCTCCTGCCAACCTACGGGACCCATCTTGCTGCTTACCTCCAGTTTTGGAAATCTTACTAGATCATAGCATTCCGTGCCGGAAAGGACGAGAAGGGGCCCTGAGCAGTGCCGGAGGCCCATGGGTACGCGCCGGCCGCCCAGGTGCTACGCAACCCGTGGGCCTTCGAGCACGCAAACTTCTTTCAGGTTGCGGTACTGTTCGGCATAATCCAGGCCATAGCCCACGACGAATTCGTCGGGGATCTGAAAGCCCACGTAGGTGACTTTCACCGGCCGTAACCGGCGATCGGGCTTGTCGAGCAGCGCGGCGATGCGCACCGAGCGCGGTTTGCGCTGCTGGAGAACGTTGATCAGGTACGTAAGCGTCACCCCGGTATCCACAATGTCCTCGACTAAAAGCAGATCGGATCCTTCGACAGCAAGATCGAGATCCTTGGTGAGCTTGACCGCGCCGGAGCTGGTCTGCCCACGCCCATAACTCGAGATGCCCATGAAGTCGATCACCACATCGCGCTCGATGGCGCGCGCCAAATCGGACAGGAAAAAGCATGCGCCTTTCAGAATGCAAACCAGGTGCAGGCTCCCGTCGGGATAATCGGCCGCGATCTGCGCGCCCATTTCCTGCACGCGTTTCTGGATCTGCTGCGCGGAAAAAAGCGGCCGAAGGGTATGACCCGGCATGCAGATATTCTATGCTGGCAGGCGGACGGCGGGTGACCTGCGGAGTGCGCGCCGGAGCCTTCCGCTGCGCGCAATTCGCTGTGGTAGACTAAGCCCTTTCCACGAGTTCCCGAAATCAGCATGTCCGAGCAGATCCTCTTACAGGGCAAAATTCTGGGCATAGAGCCCTTCCTGGTCTCTGGCGGTCCGCGCGGTGCGGCGGACGAGGAGCTGTTCGCCGGGCGTTCCCAGTGGCTCACGCTGATTTCTGAAGTGCTTCCGCGAGCCCTGCTGGCTGAACTGGGCTTGTCGCGCGTGCTGCTGGGAGCGAGCGGCGGGGGCCAGTTTCTGCTCGTGCTGCCTGGCGAAGCACGGGACCCCGCTCGACAGTTTCTCGAGTCTGCGGGGCGACAAATGGCCGAGCTGGGCGGCGGCCACCTGAAGCTGTTGTGGAGCTTCACGGAAAATCTGGGTGACTGGAGCGTGGTCCGCAAGCGGCTCAACGAAGAATTGCAGCGCAAGCGCAACACGCCCCTGGCGGAGAATGGGGCCGGCGCGTTTCAGCCATCGGCGCCACCCGCAATGTCGGACGAGTCCGACGCGGATCGTTATTTCTCGACCCAGCTTGGCTTGAAAGTGCGCGAGGGAGCGACCATCGGGTGGTCGCCGGATGCGCCCGCGCTCGTCACTCCGGGATCGGGCAAACATACGTGGGCGCTGTCCTCGAATCTTTCGCTGGATGGCATTACGATCGCGCGGCACGCGGCGCCCACCGATGATGGAAAAAGCGCTGCGCGTGTTGGGGTTCTGGCACGCCGGGCTCAGGGCCAGCACCTATGGGGCGTCCTCCGCGGCGACGTGGACAATTTTCAGGTGCGGCAGCGGCGGTTGCAAACCATCGAAGAGCATGTGCAAGTATCGGTTCTCTACAAGCACTTTTTCGCCGGCGAGCTGGAAGTGCTGTGCTCCATGCCCGAATTCTGGCGAAAAGTGACCATCCTCTATTCCGGCGGCGACGATTTCGCCGTGTATGGGTCGTGGGATGCCCTGATTCTGCTGGCACGCGAGCTGCAGCGCCTGTTTCAACGCTTCACCGAGGAGAACCTGAAGGACTTTCCCGGTGCGGAGGCTAAAACCATCTCCATGGCTGTGGCGCTGGCATCTGGTCCGGGCGCAGCGTTCGCCACCGTCTACGAGCAGGCAGGACGCAATCTCGATCTGGCCAAGTCCGCGGATAAGGATTGTATTTATCTCCTTGGGCGTGTACTTGAATGGAAGCGCCTGGCCGACGCGGCCGACTTGAAGGACACGATCGTCCAGATGCTCCAAGAGTTCCGCGGCTCGCGGCAGTTTCTCGCGCAACTGCGCGGTTTTTATCAAAAGGAAATCGTGGCCGGCGGGTCGCCCGACGCGGATGTCGCGCTCAACCGGCTGGGGCGGTTCCAGCGCCGCTTTCACCGCGCCCTGGGTAATTCGCGCGACCATGAATTCCAGAAGTTGCGCGCGCATCTGGTGAATGAGATCGTAGGGAGGAAAGCCGTCCCGCAAGGCAAGCCTGGCGCACGGGTGAAGCTAAGGCCGGCCGGGCTGGTGGCCATGGAATGGGCCAGGCTGGCGAGCGAGGTTTAATCAATGGCACAAGAACAGGAAACCAGGAATCGCGAATCCAGGCCGCCACGCGAAGGCCACGGAGGCCCGCCGCGTGAAGGGCGTCCGCGCGATGACGGGCGCAGAGATGACCGTCGCGGCGATCGCGGCCGTCCCGAAGGCCCGCCTGAAATCGATATAGAGAAGCTGATCAGCGATAGCTTGTATCTGGATAACCAGGCCCACGGGATTGTCAGCCGCATGCGCGACATGGACTCCGCCACTAAGAGCCAGTTGCGAAGGCTGTACAACGCGGTGCGCCGGGCGTATCGCGCGCCCGAGAACGAACGCCAGCACCAGTTCGTGATGCTGCGGGCGCGGCTGGCGTATACCATCGCGCGGCACTCGCTGCGCAGCCTCGACCAGATAGAGAAACTGCTTTTGCAGGTTACGCGCAAGAATGACAGCCGCGGTTACGAGCGTTTCCGCGATCTGTTCGAGGCCATCGTGGCGTACAACGAATGATGCAATTGCGCACGGCTGCTTTTTTCACCGCTCCGTACATTGAGGAAGAATGAGCGCGCACACAACGCAAACAGAGCTGAAATTAATCGGCAAATTAATTCTCGAAGGAGAGTTGCACTGCGAGACCGGGCTGCACATTGGCGCGGGGAAAGGGTCGCTCGAAATCGGCGGCTCGGATAATCCCGTGGTCAAAGACGCCGCCGGACGTCCGTATATTCCCGGCAGCTCGCTGCGCGGCAAGATCCGTTCGCTGCTCGAGCAGTTCTCGGGCGCGGCGGTCCCCGCCGAGATGGTTTATATCTCGCGGCGCAAAGGGCAGGAAGTGCGTATTCATCAAAGCGACAAGCCGGACGACGAGATTTGCGTGCTTTTCGGGCGCAATGCCGGCCGCATGGAGCGCGTGACTGGTGAACCGCTCGACAGTCACAACGCCACTCCCGCCCGCCTCGCCGTGTTCGATGCGCCGCTTGAGATGGACAGCATCACGGTGCCCATGCGCGAGAATCTGGATGACGAGCTGACCGAAGTGAAGAGCGAGAACGCCATCGACCGGATCACCTCGCAGGCCAATCCGCGCACGCTCGAGCGCGTGCCGGCCGGCGCCCGCTTCCGGGTCCGTTTCATCATGGACGTGCTGTGTGATGAAGATGCGCCGCTGTTCGGGCAGTTGGTGCAGGGCCTGCGATTGCTCGAAGACGATGCGCTCGGAGGCGGCGGCTCGCGCGGAAGCGGGCGCGTCCGGCTCTCCAATCTCAAGCTGATCTGGCGCAACCGCGAATATTATGCCGCGGGCGCGGCGGAGAAAGAGTTGATCGCGGGCGCCGACGTGGCCGCTCTGCAGAAACTCGTTACCGACTCGGCTATGTCGTTTGTAACGGAATGACGGCAGCCCCACAACAACCGGGGCTGGTGTTCAAGCTCCGCCCCACCGGACCCTGGCGCATAGGGCCGGATTCGGGCGCGCGCGATGACGTCGATCCGATCTATCACAGCGACTCGCTCTACTCCGCCGTTACCGGCGCAATGCGCCTGCTGGGCCACCTCGACGATTGGCTGGATGCGACCGCGCGCAATGCCGGCGGCGCGGCCGTGCGCTTCAGTTCGCTGTATCCGTTTCAGAATGATATCGGTTTCGTCGTTCCGCCTCGCAGCATCTGGCCGCCGCCACCCTCGGCCAAAGTCCGGTGGAAAGGGGCACGCTTCATACCGTTGGGTCTTGTGGCGCCGCTGGTCAGTGGCCGGGCTCCCGAAGAAGATCGCTGGGAGGTCGATGGCGCGAGCGATTGCCTGGTTCCCGCCGGCCGGTCCGGTCCGTTTCGAATCGGCATGCGTTCGGCCGCCGCAGTCGACCGGCTCTCGGGCCACGTCGAACCGCACTCTGTCGCGTGCATCGAATTTTTTCCCGGCGCGGGGCTCTGGGGTGTTGTCTCATTTGCGGACGAAGAGCAAAAGGAAAAGTGGGACGGACCGGTCCGCGCCGCGCTGCGCCTGCTGGCCGATTCCGGTTTCGGCGGTGAGCGAGGACGCGGCTGGGGACGCTCCGATATGCCCGAGTTCATCGAGGGTTCGTTACCGCACATGATCT
>DATLVQ010000905.1:0-9612 GCA_035577325.1 Bryobacteraceae bacterium
AGGCCACCGTATCCGCGCTTCTCGAGACCAAGAGAATCCGCAATGAAATGGAATTTCAAAACTACCGCAAGTTTGAAGCCGACTCCGCCGTCACTTTCGGACCCGAAATACCGCCCGTTACCGCTCCCAAACCTTGAACCGGCAAGCACTGGGCGCAACGGTGCCCGCAGCGGGCCAATCTCCGTATGCATGCGGCTTTCAGTTCTTCACTTGGCATTTCCGGGCGCAAGGCGATAATCACTTGTCCCCGTTCGGTCTATAAACATGAAGAACAGGTCGTCGCCGATTCCGTCAACGTGCTGGTATTTCCAGGCTTCAAATGGATACGAGGTTTGCCCGCCCCCTTTCGGGTGATTTTCCAGCTCATCCGGCGGACCGTAGAGAATGTACATGTGGCCGCGATCGGTTCGCCAGCCCGGACTGCCGGATGCCATCCGAAAATGCTCGTTGGCATACGCGATCCGTCGGTAATGTTCCTGTTTGACTTTCTCTGGTGAAGTCCCTGGTGTCTCGCGCCGCAGCCAGAATTGCTCGATAAACTTCACTCGCTCTTCATCGGTGGTCAGCCTTTCAAACGCGGCGCGCTCTTTATCATCAATGATGTAAACCACGTCCTCGTTCAGCCACTTAGCATAGGGAGTTGCAGCGCGCTCTGTCTGCTTCTGATCAGCGTCCGCACTTTGCTGAGCCGGCGCAGCTTGCCATGCGGCCAGTGTCACCGCGGCGATTGCCATGAGGATGACGGCGCCAAACAACGGAGTCCACGCGCCAATTGGACTTTGCGGATACAGCAGACGGCGAATACGTTTCACGAGATTCCCTCCTGTAGCAGCCACGGCCGGTTCGCGGCCGGACCACCGGTTTTGTTCCAGCGTGGCCAGCGCCACGGCATATTCGTGCGCATTGCCGCTCATCGCGACAGCCACATCGTCGCAACAGTTTTCGCGCTCGGCGCGAATCACCCGTGACATCCACCAGATCGCCGGGTGATAAAACAATAGGCCCTCCACCGATCGCTGCAGTACATTCACCAGGTAATCGTAGCGGCGGATATGCGCCAGCTCGTGCAGCAGGATGGCCTCAATCTGTCCCGCGGGCAGCCCGGCCAGCAGTCCGATCGGCATAAGAATGACCGGACGGAAGTGGCCTAGGACCATCGGTGCGTCCACTAAACACGATTCCAGCAGGTGGATCGGCCGCGACAGGCGCAGTTGTGCACGCAAGCCCGCCAGTCGCTCCTGCCAGTACTCAGACGCATAACAAACGCCGCGCCGGCGCATGCGGCAGACGGAGATCCAACTGGCCGCGTGTCCCAGGTAGAAAATGCAGACGCCCGCCAGCCAGAACGGTGCGAGCCAGGGTGCGATTCCCGCCAGTCCTGAATTCGAAGGGCCATGCGCATCCGTGCCGGTGCGAACGCTCCATTCCGGAAAAGCGGGTGCCGGTGCGGACCGCGCTCCGTAGGCGCTCTCCGGCATCATGCGAACCAACGTGAGGCCGAAGCCGCCTAACATTAAGAGCATCGCCGTACAGGCCGCGGCATAGCGTCCGCGCGGCGACCGTAGCACTCCGAGCGCCACCGCGAGAACCCCCGCGATGATCGCTCCCTCCCACAATGAATGCAGCAGCGTCCAGCCGGCCGCCCCGGCTAGCGGAGTCGCCACCCAGTTCTCGAGAAGCCTCATTTCTTTCCCTTTCGGTATCCGTCCAGGAGCTTCCGCATCTCGGTGAGCTCCTCCTTTGTAGCCTTCCGCGCCGACAGAGCGCCAATCAGCAGCGCCTTGGCTGAGCCGTTGAATGCCCGCTCCAGCAGGTCTCCCGCAAGCTGCTGCCGGGTCCACTCGCGCGATCGCGCGGCCTCATAGATGTGCGCGCGCTCGGTCTCATCGCGGCGTACCAGGCCCTTTTCGGCCATAATCTGCATAAACTTCAGGACGGTGCTGTATTGCGCCTGCCGCCGCCGGCTGAGCACGTTATAGACGTCGCGCACCGTTGCGGGTCCGCCGATGCTCCACAGCACCGTCAATATTTCAAGTTCTGCATCTGTGGGTCTGGGCGGCTCGCCTGCCATATACGAAGACATTACTAGTAATGGCTTCGTATGTCAATGGGCTTTGGAAGTCGCACCTGCCATGTGATCGATGATTCAGTTTGCTTATGATGAACGATGCCTGTTGCTAAAATCCACCCAGGAGCGGAAACCTTGAGCGAAACACGTCCACGACGTATCGGCCGTAGTCTCGGTGCGCTGGCCGCGGGCTTCACCATCGTGGTCATTCTGACCCTCGCCACCGATATCGCGCTGCACGCGGCCGGAGTTCTCCCGCCGCTCGGTCAGCCCACAAGCAATCCACTCGTCCTCCTGCTGGCGACGGTCTATCGCACCGTCTATGGCATCACGGGCAGCTATATTACGGCCCGGCTTGCGCCCGAAAGGCCCATGCAGCACGCCCTGGCCGGCGGCGTCGTAGGTCTGGTGTTGAGTACCGTGGGTGCTGTCGTCACCTGGAACAAGGGACCGGCGTTCGGCCCCCACTGGTATCCGGTCGCGCTCATCGTGCTCGCCATGCCGACCGCCTGGGCGGGCGGCAGAATCGCCTGCACTCAATTGAGCATTCGGACGGCGGTCTCAGAAATCGAAACAGGAGGATAATTTATGGTCCTGACCGAGAACGAGCTCATCGTATCGCTCCCATCGTTGCTGGCGTGTTCGATCCGGACGTGTGCCGGCGTACTTACGGGCTGGCATGCACGCTACATGGCCGTCCCGGCTCCATTCTCACGAAGTCATTCCTTGTCGTCTGAGGAGCTATCCGCCGTATGAAGAAAGCGACTTCCATTCCCAAGAACATCGACGAATACTTAGCCGCAGTCCCCGAACCCGCCCGCGGTACTTTGCAGAAAGTTCGTGCCGCGATTCGGTCCGCCGTGCCGCCCGAGGCCGCTGAAGCCATCAGCTATCGAATCCCCACGTTTAAATACAAGGGATCGCTCGTGGCCTTCGCCGCATTTTCGCGCCATTGCAGCTTCTTCCCGATGAGCTACGCCGTGATCAGTGCGTTCAAGAGCGATCTTAAAACCTTCGAAGTCTCGAAAGGCACCATCCGTTACCCTCTCGACAAGCCTCTTCCGGCCGCTCTAGTGAAAAAGATGGTGAAAGCGCGGATCGCGGAAAACGAACGCCGCTACGAACGCAAGAAAAGCCGCTGATCAAGCAATCGGTGATGTCGCTTCCAGTGTCGCCGTAGGGCTGGTTTCTCCGCGGATGCTGGCTGTTGCCGGCTGCCGTGATCGAGCGTATCGGCGCGCCACCAAACCATAATTTTCCGGGCCAAGAATTGCCGTGGGATGAACTTTTTAGGATCGACGTGCGTTTTTAAAAAGCAGGAGATTTGCCCAATGAAGATTCTTGCGTTCACAGCCTTCATCCTGAGTGCGGCCTTGCTAACTGCTTCTGCCGACGGTATTGACGGCACCTGGATTAGCGACAAGCAGGTAGGCGATGCCGATGGGAAGACCTACGCCCACCGGAGCACGATTACCCTCAAGAACACCGGCGGTGTGCTCACGGGCACGGTCGTGCAGACTTCCGCCGCGCCGTGGATGAGGGAATTGAACGGCCGGTCTATCGAGATCAGCGATGGGAAGGTGGATGGCGATAAAGTTTCGTTTAAGCTCAAAGTGGAAAGCAAGGAGGGAGAAAGGACTTCTGTCTATGAAGGAACGGTCGGGGACGACCAGCTGAAGGGGACCGTGAAATTCAGGGGGATAGGCATCACCCAACCTTTCGACGCAAAGCGTGCGAAGTAGTCGTGGTGCCTCCAGCGAATACGTTGCGGCGTCTACGCCAAATGCCTGAGCCCTCATCAACTCTTCCCGTGTCCGGGCGTTCCGCCCGCCTCGTTTGGATCTTGACCCTTCTTCTTTGCGCGATTGGCCTCATTGTGGCCGTGCGGCGCGCCTATGTCCTTCTCTCTCCGCCGGAGCATCCCCGGTTCGCCGCCGGCGCGGCTCTCGATGCCGGCTTTTCCGCGCACCGGTCGCTCACCCTGCTGCATATCCTTCCCGCGGCTCTATTCATCGTGCTGATGCCCATCCAGTTTGTTGGCCGGATTCGTGCGCGCCACTTGGCATGGCACCGCTGGTCCGGACGGCTCCTCATTCCCTTGGGATTCGTCGTGGGAACGTCGGCGCTGGTGATGACCTACACGGCGCCCATCGGCGGTGCAAACGAGATCGCCGCCATGACCTTGTTCGCCATCCTGTTCCTTGTCTTTCTTACCATGGGATTTTGGAAGATCCGCCGCCACAGGATTGCCCGGCACCGGGAGTGGATGATCCGTGCCTTCGGCGTTGCGCTCGGCATTGCGACCACGCGCCCCATCGTCGGTGCCTTCTTTGCCGCCGGCCGCCTTTCGCCTCACGAATTCTTCGGCATCGCCTTCTGGCTCGGCTTCACCATCACTCTCTTAGGGGCGGAAACGTGGATTCATTACTCCGGAACATCCTAGTCGGCGAGCTTACCGTTTCACCCGAAGACAGAAGATGAGGCCTCGATTTGCTGCGAACTTTACGCCCTGTGGCGCGTATTAAGCTCTTGACGCGCCCAGCGTCGCCGGAGTCCGGGAGGTCGATATTGTGAACGGCTTTGCCATTCAGCTCAAACACGTGGTGCGCAGGCTCATGCGTTCGCCCATGTTCACACTCGTGACGCTTCTCACCATCGCCATCGGAGTCGGCGCCAATAGCGCGATTTTCAGCGTCGTCAACGGTGTTCTGCTGAAACCTCTTCCGTATCCGGATCCCGAACGCCTGATCAGCGTTTGGCAGAGCGCGCCCGGACTCGGCATCATGGATCTCAATGAGTCCCCCTCCGACTACTTCACGTTCCGCGAAGAAAATCGCACATTTCAGCAATTTGGTATCTGGCAGGGCGATGGCGTCAGCATCACCGGGCTAGCCACCCCGGAGCGTGTGCAGGCCATCGATGTCACTTCAGGCACTCTCGATGCCCTCGGCATCCAGCCGGTTCTCGGCCGGTGGTTCACGTTGAAAGACGAAACAAAGGGCAATCCCGAAACCGTGATTCTCGCTTACGGGTATTGGCAGCGCAAATTCGGCGGCGATCCATCCGCAATCGGCCGTCGCATCGTGGCCGACGGCATCGCTCGGGAGATCATCGGCGTCATGCCCCAATCTTTCCGGTTCCTCGATGAAAAGCCGGAGCTCATCTTTCCGTTCCAGTTCGAGCGCGCGAAAGTTTTCCTCGGCAATTTCAGCTATCAGGGCATCGCCAGGCTCAAACCCGGCGTGACGCTGGCGCAAGCCAGCGCCGACGTCGCGCGCATGATTCCCATCGTGAATACGAAGTTCCCGCCGCCCCCCGGTTTCAGCGCCAAACTATTCGAGGATGCCCACATCCAGGCTAGCCTGCGCCCGCTCAAGCAGGACGTGATCGGCGACCTTCGCAAAGTGCTGTGGGTGCTGATGGCCAGTATAGGCGTGGTGCTGCTCATCGCCTGCGCTAATGTGGCCAACCTGCTTCTGGTTCGCGCCGAAGGCCGCCAGCAGGAGCTTGCCATTCGTACCGCGCTTGGCGCCGGCTCTCGCCAGATCGCGCGCGAGTTTCTCGTCGAAAGTGTTTCCCTCGGAGTGCTCGGCGGCGCCGCCGGCTTGGGTCTGGCCTATGCCGCGTTGCGCCTTCTCGTCCGGCTTGCGCCCGCGTCTCTTCCACGGCTCGAGAACATCACCATCGATCCGATTGTGCTGCTGTTCACCGTCGGGCTCTCGCTCCTGGCTGGCGTTCTGTTTGGCCTGATGCCCGTTTTCAAGTTCGCCGCCCCCAGCGTGATGGCCGCGCTGCGCGCCGGCGGCCGCACGTTGTCCCAGAGTAAGGAATCGCATCGCGCGCGCAACACGCTGGTGATCGCCCAAGTGGCGCTTGCCGTAATTTTATTGATCAGCTCCGGCCTCATGATTCGCACGTTCCAGGCATTGCGGAATGTCCAGCCTGGCTTCACCGGTCCGCGCGAATTACAAACGCTGTCTGTGTACATTCCCGAGAGTCAGGTGAAGGAGCCCGAGCGCGTGGTTCGCATGCACCACGAGATACTTCGCAAGCTGTCCGCCATTCCCGGCGTCTCTTCCGCCGCCTTCGCCAACAGCGTGCCTACCGACGGCAATAACAGCACTGACCTGCTCTATGCGGAAGACCATCCTTACGCCGAAGGAAAGCTGCCGCCGCTCCGCCGTTTCAAATTCGTAGCGCCCGGCTTCTTTCAGACCATGGGAACCCGCTTGATTGCCGGCCGCGATTATACCTGGACTGATATCTATGACCAGCGCCTGTTCGTCATCGTCTCCGAGAATATGGCGCGCGAGCTTTGGCACGACCCGGCCGCCGCCCTTGGCAAACGCATCCGTGAAGGCATGAAAGATTCCTGGCGCGAGATCATCGGCGTGGTCGCCGATGTCCGCAGCGATGGCGCTGATCAGAAGCCGCCCACCACGACTTACTGGCCGATTATTATGAAAAACTTCTGGGGTGAAGAAACCTTCGTCCAGCGTAGCGCCGTTTTCGCTATCCGCAGCCCCCGCGCCGGTTCCGAGAGCTTCCTCAAAGAAGTCCGCCAGGCCGTCTGGTCTGTAAATCCCGATGTCCCCCTCGCCCGCGTGCGCACCATGGAGCAGGTGTATCGCGGATCCATGGCGCGCAGCTCGTTTACCCTCGTGATGCTGGCCATTGCCGGCGGCATGGCGCTTCTGCTCGGCATCATCGGCATCTACGGCGTTATTTCCTATTCGGTCTCGCAGCGCACTCGCGAGATGGGCATTCGCATTGCTCTCGGCGCCCGGCAAAACGGCTTGACCGCCATGGTCGTCCGCCATGGCCTGCTGCTCGCCGCCGCTGGCATAGCGCTGGGCCTCGTCGCCGCTGCCGCCGTCACCCGCATCATGGCGACCATGCTCTTCGAAATCCACCCCGTCGATCCCATCACCTACGCCGCTGTGTCCATTGGCCTGCTCGCCGCCGCCGCCGCCGCGAGTTACATCCCCGCCCACCGTGCGTCCACCGTTAATCCGGTCGACGCCTTGCGCGCCGAATAGTCGCCCGCCTTCTTTCCCATTGCAAACGGCACAAGTAATATGGGTGATAAGTACCGCTGTTGTGTTCTAAACAGGTCGCATTCGAACCATGTTGTGTTCGAAATCGGAGATCCCGTGCCGAAACGGAAGACGCTTTCAGAGAATCAGATGCATCTCATCGCCAAGGCTTTGGCCGATCCGCGCCGCTACGAAATCCTGAAACAGATTGGGGCAAAAAACTGCGCCGTGGCGTGCACAGCCGTGCATGAATGTCAGCCTGTCAGTGCCGCCACGCTCTCTCATCACGTCAAACAACTCGAGGCGGCAGGCCTGATTGTCATCGCTCGACACGGGAAATTTGCCGACCTTAGGCTGCGGGGCGACGTCTTACGGGCCTATCTGGACCATCTCTCAAAAATCGCTCCGCAACCCTGAATCCTTCCCCATAGGCTTCTCATCAATTAGACGGCCATCGAAATGTGGGTCATTTTGAGTCAAGCTGGAGAATAGACATGAGCAAACTGAAGAACAAAGTCGCAGTCGTCACCGGTGCGTCAAAGGGCATTGGCGCGGGTATTGCCAAGAGCCTTGCGGCGGAGGGCGCGTCCGTAGTGGTCAATTACGCCTCGAGCAAAGAGGGTGCAGACCGCGTCGTTGCGGAGATCGTGAAAAATGGCGGCAAAGCGATCGCCGTGCAAGGGGATGTATCCAAGTCATCCGATGTCCGTCGCCTTTTTGCGGAGACGCAAAAAACGTTTGGAGCCCTGGATGTTTTGGTAAACAACGCCGGTGTGTACGAGCTCAAGCCACTCGATGAGATTACCGAGGAACAGTTCCATCGGCAGTTCAACACCAATGTGCTGGGGCTCATTCTGACAACCCAGGAAGCCGTAAAGCGATTCGGCGCCGGGGGCGGAAGCATCATCAACATCGGCTCAACCATCAGTACTGTGACGCCGCCCGCGACCGCCGTCTACACGGCGACTAAGGGCGCTGTGGACGCTATTACCCACGTGCTGGCTAAAGAACTCGGCCCGAAAAAGATCCGTGTCAACTCAATCAATCCTGGAGTTGTGGAGACTGAGGGGACCCATTCGGCCGGATTCATCGGAAGCGATAGCCAAAAGCAGTTTGAAGCGCAGACGCCGCTAGGCCGGATCGGGCAGCCCGATGACATCGCGCCCATCGCCGTTTTTCTGGCATCGGCGGATTCGGGATGGCTCACCGGCGAAACCCTGCTCGCGTCCGGTGGACTACGGTAAATCCACAGGGGCTGTAAAAAGCAGCCCCGCCTACCTCGGTCTTCCATTTACTGTGCCGCCGGCGCCGTTTCAGTCCCATCGCGTCCCACGCCCGCATCGAACTCCAGCCGGACTCCCTCGGCCGCCGATCCGCGCCAGTTCGTAAACGATTCCCGGATGATCCCGAAGATGGCCCTCCGGTTTTCCAGCAGCACTTTCACCCACGCTAGCTTGCCTTTTTGAGGGAAGTAGATGCCGCGAAAACAAAGGCGTGCTACCAGGTGACTGATCTTATAAGGCACCGGCTCGTCCGCGATCGATGCCAGCGCTTTCCTGGTGGTTGCGGGGCTATAAGAGCTAGTCCATGCGTACTGTACTTCGGTATGCACTTCCGGAATCGTCATCTTCAGTGGCGTGTGCGCCATATGGAACGGCGCAAAATCCAGCCAGTGCGTGGGACGAGTCAGCCGTCCCTCTTTCGCGAGCCTTGTGTAAAGGGGTGTCGATGGAAACGGCGTGATCTGTCCGAACACCGGCAGTCCGGGCGGCCACTCGCGAATCTGGCTCAGCGTGCGCTCTGCGACGCCCGGTGAATCGTTATCCAGGCCAAAGATGAAGGACGTAATCGCATAAACGTGGCGCCGCGCCAATCGCTCCAGCACCGGGCGATACTCGTTGGGCTTATTGAAACTCTTGTTCACATTCGCCAGGTTGGCCGGGTCCAGAGATTCCATGCCGATAAAGATCCACTTCCCCCCGGACTCCGCGATCAGGTCGACCAGTTCCTCGTCCCGCAGCAGGTTCGCGCTGATCTGCGCCACCCACGCCAGCTGCGCGCCCGCCGCGATAATGTCCCGCAGCAGCGATTTCGTGCGCTTTACGTTAATGGCGAAATTGTCGTCCACGAAGAAGACGGCCACTTTTCCGCGATGTTGGCGGGCGCACGCTTTCAACCGCAGCATCTCGTCCACCACGCTCTGGTTGGATCGAAAACGGATCGAATCTCCGAAAAATCCCGTCACCGTGCAGAATTCGCATCCGTATGGGCAGCCGCGTCCCGACTCAATCGGAATCAGGTGAAACTGTTCCCACTGCACCCCAAAATGTCTCATCATGGGCCGCAGGACTGCGGGAATTCTGTTGAACTGATCGAGATCCAGCGACTCCCATGGAATCTTCGGATACTCGCCGAGGTCGGGCTTGTGATCCTGCCCGAAAGCGTCGACCGGCGCGTACACATACTTCAGTTTGCCGCGCGCCGCATCCGCCACAATCTTTGGCCAGG
>DATLVQ010000906.1:0-13445 GCA_035577325.1 Bryobacteraceae bacterium
ATCTTGACGCCGGTATTGCGCAGGGCGTGATCGTAGACACTACGCGAACTGCGCGGAATGACTACTTCGGTCTTGTCGAAACCGGTCAGATCCGGAATACGGATCAGTTTCTCAGGATTCCCGCCCGCGACACAAGCGGCGGTCACGTGTTTCAACCCCGCGGCGCAACCCGCCGAGACCATCCCCCACTCGGCGCCGGTCAACTCGGCCAGACGCCGTCCGACGCCTTCGGCCAACTCGTCGAGCTGTACGTAATACTGGGCAGCGTACTCCATTGCGGCGCGGGCCTCCGGGACTTCGACGGATGCGCCGATGATGGTGAACGTCCCGCGGCAATTGATAACAGGTTCGACACCGATGGATTGGTAAATCTCGGGTCCGGGTTTCAGCGGGCCGAGGGTTGTGCTGTTGGCCGCCGGTGCGCCCAGCAGCACGGGCCACACCAGCGCATTTCCAATTTGGAAGATCTCGCGGCGGGTTGCCCCGTCTGACGCTTTCTTCGCGGATGCTCGAGATCCTTCGTGAGCCATAAATCCTCCACGTTGTCGCGGAAGCCCCGCGCCAGGTAAAGAATGTATCACGCCCGACCAATGACCGCTAACGGGCAGGCCGCCACGCGGAGCCGCACCAGTTGGCCTCGAAAGCGTCGCTTGGTGGTAGAGCCGACGCCCACGCCTGGCGTTGCAGGATCGCCGACCACATTCTCAAGGGCTCGTAATAATCGCTGGACACGTCGAGAAAAAACAGTGGCTTCTTAGTCCTTTCTCTCCGAAAAAATGTCTGTTTAGCAATCCCGTAGGCGAGGTACCCAACAGTGGGCGCCTCTGCTAATCGCGCCGGGCCGAATGCCCGGAAGACGACTGCTATGCTCGTGCCCGCGGCCAAGCCTCTCATCTACGATGCTATTTGCCCATTCTTCAAACTCTATGGGAAACTGGACACGTTTCCAACGGCATGAAACGTGAAGATTCGGGCACGTACTAATAACAAGTCGTCAATCGGCAACGGGCAACGTCGTGCGGACATGCCCGCTTCAGCCGCTAGTTTCGTACGGAAGGAACCTGCAGCGTCCGGCAAAAAAGTGCGTGAAATGCTAGCGTCGGGGCGATTCTTTTTTGCGAATTTCTTCGCGGCACCGGGCCGGACATTCTTCACATGGCTGGCCATGGCTGCCTCGACTTGGCCGGCAATCGGAGCGGCGGCTTCGCTACACGAGATCGCTAAACGAGCAGGCCGAGTGCGTGGCGAGGAAATCCGGCTGAGCGGCTTGAATGCTCAGCATCAGTACAGCCTCCTGTACTCGATTTCCACACTGGACGGCCTTGGACCGGATACACGCGTGACCGTTGAAATTGCGCAGAGAGAGGCGATCCTCGGCGCGAAGACGTTGCACGCGGGCGATGCGGATTTCTATACACAGTTTCGCGTGCCTCAAAACGGAGATGCGGCCGTTCGAGTCCGGGCGGTCGAAGCCCACGGAAGGTACCGGTTACAAGTGAATGAGTGGCCGCTGACCCAACAAGTGAAGAGTGGCCCCAACCACGATTGGCGGCATGCCATGTCCATCCCCCTGGGCAAGACAGTGTTTGCGTCGGGCGACGACGCGGAATACATACCGCTTCCCGGCACATCACGCCGTCTCATCGCCGAGGACCCAAACGGAGAGGACTGGTACAGATTTGAGTTCCAGGAGAAAACACCAAAGCTGATATTTTTTCAGATTGAGTTGATGGACCGGGACCAGCTTCCGGTCAATGTCAGCGTTTACCGGCTCGCCGGCGGCAAGCTCACCGAATATTTCGAAGGCGAGGATCCAGTTACGCTGCCGCACGAAGTACAGGCCCTGCCAGGGAATAAATTCACGCCGCGGATCTTGCGGGAGTCCGGAACATACTATATCGCCGTACGCGCCCGCCATCCGGAGTACAAGCTGCGCACCCGCGTCTACGATCCGCCGCCGTACTCGGATCCACAGGTTGCCGTCAGGACGGCACTTGACTACATTTTGGGCGCGGGCGACTCCTGGCACGCCAATACTCCGCGTCGTGGAGGAATACTCGACCGCGTGGCTAGCGTTCATCAGGAGACCTCGCTATGTGTAGCGTGCCACACGACGCACTTCCCGCTTCGGGCCCAGTTGTACGCTACGAACAACGGTTACGCGGTGTCGCAACGCCAGCAGCTTCAGTTTCTTTGCGAGCGTTTTTACAATAATCCGCGGCCATTTTACGGCTTCGAGGAGGAAGGAGCAGTTTGGGCGCGGGTCATCTCGGCGCCGGCGAATGTTCTTGGCCGTATGTCGCATTTGCTCGATATTTTCGAGCAGCAGATTTCGGGCGAGCGGCGAGAAACGTTCCATCGGGGAGTTACGGCATATCTCAACCTGTATTACGCCGGGCGGGACAAGCTGCCGGCCGACGAGACGAATGGCAATTCTCCACTGGTGAGTGCACACGAAGTAGCGTGGTACGCCTGGTCCACGAGCAAGGATCCGCATCTTCCCAAGCTTATCGCCGAGGGTGAGATCAAGAATGTGGCCGATCTTTGTTACCAGACGCTGGCGTTGGCGGATATCGACGCGAAGCAGTACGGCAAGCAGATACATAAGAATGCCGAACGTATTCTTGCTTTGCAGCGGCCCGACGGACAGTGGTCGATGCGGTTCGAAGCCAGCCAACCGGAAGTGGAATTTCAGACGGGCCACGCGCTCTGGGCGCTACATGCCGCGGGCGTTCCGGTTTCGAACCCTCAGGTAATGAAAGCAATTGAATATCTGCTCCGGCGGCAGCAAACATTCGGCGGCTGGATGGATCCACTGCAGTCGTTTGAAAACTTCCGGACACCCTTCCGGGAAACGCAGATGGCGATTCTCGCGTTGAGCTCGTATTTTCCAAAGACGGGACGGACGCGTGGCTGGAATTCACCGCGCATTGAACGCCTGTCGGACGATCCTGTGAGGGAACTGGAGCAATTGGACGATGTGTGGGACCCACCCAGCCCAGCGGTTCGAGAGCAGATTCTGGAGGCGGCGCACTCCAATGATGCATTGCTTCGCCAAGCGGCGATCGAGGCGCTGGGAAGAATCGGACAGTGCCCGGCGACGGCATTTCTGGGTGATGCAAGCAAGATGGTGCAGCGGACGACCGCTTGGGCGTCGCGCCAGGCACATAGCCGCCACCCTGATTTGCCCGTCGACGATGTCCGCCTGGGGCTCGCGTCCCCCGATGACCGCACCCGCTGGGGTGCGACGCGGATTTTCGCCGCGCATTTTTCGGCTCTGGCGGGATGGCCAGAACTAGCGGCGGACCTCGAGCGGCTGACTGAAGATCGGGTCCCCACGGTTCGCATGGGCGCGGTGAAAGGGCTCTGGCAGTTCTGGTTCTGGAACCCGCAAGCCTCTGTGAAGCAGGGGATAGAAGATGCTTTACTTGCAGCCCTAGGCAAGCCGCAGCATCCCTGGGTGCACCAGAATCTTCATCATGCAATCTATAATCTCGCCGACGAAAACGTTCGCTACCTTTACAATAACTGGATTCCGCTGCTCGCAAACCAGGCGGATCGCGGGCGGGCGATTCGGGGACGGCTGAAGGTCGAGTCGGAACTCGCGAACCGTTTCTCAAACGTCCTCGACCGCGGGCCGGTGGAACAGAAGAGGGAGCTGCTGCGCTCGCTTACCGAGCTGCCGCTTCGGCGAGCCGATATCTACGACCTGGATGCGAATTTGGAAAAGCTCTTGCCGCCGGTTTATAACCGCATAGGCAACGACACTGAACAGATCGTATTTTTCGGCGAAAGCGCGGAACGATTTGCGGAATCGCTAGATCCTCTGCTCGGCTCCGATGATGCCGACCTTCGCACGCTTGCCGAGCGTGCCGTGTTGCTGGTGCGCGAAACACGTTTTGGCGAGGTGATCCGGCTTGCCGGGCCGGCGGGTCCCTATGCCAAAATGGTGACGCAAAAGCTCGAGAGCATGCCGGAGGCGGTCGAGGTGGTGCATGCGCTCAAGCCGCCGCCGGTCACGGTGGGCGCCGCGAGGTTGAAAGAGAAGCCGGCTGTGAAGGCTCATCTGGATGAAACTTACTTCCGGGGTTACGTACAACCTATCTTCGAGAAGCGCGGCAAAGACGGCTACGCGTGTATCCACTGCCATGCAACTCATACCCTCTTCAACGGCACATTTGACACTGCGCCGAACGTCATTAATCTGACCGAGCCGGAGAAAAGCCTTCTTTTGCTGAAGCCAATATCGACTTCGGAGAGCGAGGGGATTGCAGGAGCTAACACCATCGCGCACGGGGGTGGTGTGCGCTGGGCGAAGGATTCGCCGGAATACCGGACGATCCTCGAGTGGATTAAAGGCGCCAAGGAGTAACCCTATGACAGCCATTAGTCTCGAGATCGCTGATGGAACGAATAACGTGACCTTCCGATGAGGGGACTTGCGGAGCTGTTTTTGCAGCTGAGCGCCGTGCCACTTGTTCTTGCTTCTGTCGTACTCCCGGCCGATTGGCCCGGTTTCCGAGGATCCAACTGTTCCGGCGTGAGCGCCGCGAGAGACCTTCCAGTTGAATTTGGGCCGAACAAAAATATGCTGTGGAAGACCGCTCTCCCCAGGGGAGCCTCTTCTCCGATTTTGATTCAGGACCGTGTTTTGCTGACGGCCGCGGAAGGCAAGAAACGACTGGTGATCTGTCTGGATAGCCGGACAGGGAAGCGGCTCTGGGAACGAAGTATCGAGGTGGCTGACACTCACCACCGGCATCCGCTTAACGATCCGGCTTCACCCACGCCCCTAACCGATGGGTCAAGTGTGTATGCATTTTTCCCGGAGTATGGCCTGGTGGCCTACGATCTCTTCGGAACGGAGAAATGGAAACTCACACTCGGACCTTTTGTGAGCTTGCATGGCATAAGCACATCTCCGGTTTTAGCGGGCGACAAAATTATTTTGCTCATCGATCAGGCTCGAGGCTCATTTATAGCGGCCTTCAACACGAGAGACGGGCATCGGGAGTGGAAGACCGAACGACCGGACGCCGCTGGAGGCTATGCAACGCCCGTGGTGCACTCAGCGCCAGGCGGCGGCTCGCAAGTCGTTGCCTCCTCCCCGCGTGAGCTGGTTGGTTACTCCGTTGAAACGGGCGAGAAACTCTGGTGGGTTGGGCGGATGGGAGAGCAGCCCCAGACTTCACCGATCCTCTGGCACGGCACCATTTTCGCGGTTGGTACCGGTGGCGCGGAGACCTGGGAAGGCGACGAAGTGTTCCGGCAACTGGATGTGAACGGCGATGGTTTCGTAGACGCGAACGAGTTTCCGAAATCGTGGGGGCCGATCACGAATGCCGTGCTGGATAGCAATGGAGATGGCAAATTGAGCCTGGCCGAGTGGAAAGCCTTCGGCGCCCGAATCCATGGTGGCGGCCCCAGTGCGCTGGTTGCGGTGGGCTTGGATGGGCGCGGCGATGTGACCGAAACGGGCGTGCGATGGCGTTTCTCGCGAGCCCTTCCGGATCTCGCTTCGCCGCTAATCTATGAGGACGTGCTCTATCTGGTGAAAGGCGGAGGCGTGATGACGGCGCTCGATCCACGCACCGGCCGGATCGTCAAGCAAGGCCGGATCTCCGGGGCCACCGAGGGCATTTTTTCTTCTCCGGTGGCTGCTGACGGAAAGATCTATGTCATTAGCGCGAGCGGGATCGTCACGGTAATCAAAGCCGGGCCCGACTGGGCGACGCTGGCAGTCAATGACCTCGGCGAAGAATGTTATGCCAGTCCTGCCATCGGCGCCGGTCGCATCTACATTCGAACCGTGAATTCAGTCTACGCCTTCACGAAATAGCGCCATGGAGACTCAGACCTAATGAAGAAGTTCCGCGCAATTCTTCCGAGATTGGCTGAACGCCTGGTTTGCGCCGGTGGGTGGATCATGCTTTTCGGGGCTGCGGGAGCCGCGCAGTCGCCGGACACAGCACCATTCAGTTTGTCCGACCTTCCCCGCGTGAAACCCTTCACGGCTCATCGGATATCGAGCAACAACCGTTTTGTGGGCAGCAACGACGACAGCAAGCGCATCATGCCCGGCGAGACTTTGATAATGGCGGATCTTCGCGGGCCTGGCGTTGTGAATCACATCTGGATTACGGTGGCCGACAACGAGTACGCCTGGCCCCGCCTGGTGCGGCTGAGGGTTTATTACGACGGGAAAAAGACGCCCAGCGTTGATGTGCCGCTTGGAGATTTCTTCGGCGTGGGACACGGTTATGAGCGAGACCTGGACTCCCTGCCTATCCGCGTTAGTTCGTTCGGCCGGGCGCGAAACAGCTACTGGCCCATGCCGTTCCGTCAATCCTGCAAGATCACCGCCACCGACGAAGGCAACCGCCCGGTGACGGCCTTCTACTACCATGTCGATTGGCAAAAACACGTGTCGATTCCCGCCGATGCCACATATTTCCACGCTTACTACCGGCAGGAGCGTCCCGCGGTTGCTGGAAAGAACTACGAATTCCTCAACGTCAAAGGAGCGGGTCACTACGTCGGCACGGTGCTGAATGTGATTCAGGCGCAGGTCGGATGGTTCGGCGAAGGCGACGACCTGTTCTATGTGGACGGGGCCAAGAAGCCTCAAATTTATGGCACCGGCACCGAGGACTACGTCAATGAGGCCTGGGGCCTTCGCGTATCGTACGGTCCGTGGTCGGGCACGCCGGTCGCCGAAGGCGAGCGCGTGGGCGCCAGGCTCACCGGTTACCGGTGGCACGTTCCCGATCCAATCCCATTTACCAAATCGTTATGGGCCGGCATCGAGCATACCGGCTGGACATACAACGAAGACGGTTCGCTGCGATCCGGCTCCGAGGAACGGCCGGATTACTTTTCGAGTACCGCGTTCTGGTACCAGAAAGGCGTGAATGAGGACGTGGCCGAGCCGCCGTATGGCGAAGCGCGCCTGCCGCTCGGCAATGCCCAACAGATTGCCATCGAGGATTCGCTTTTGGAAGTGACTTCGGAAAAGGGAAAAGCTTCTGTGCAGAGGGAAGTGGACTGGGGCAAAGACCTGCTGTTTTTCGATGCGGAGGGCACGGGATCTCGTATCAATGTTCCGCTCGATATTCCAGAAAAGGGACGTTATGAGATCGTCGCCCGCATCGCCCAGGCGCCCGACTACGGCGATTACTATGCCTTGCTCGACGGCAAGCCTACGAATCTGGACATCAGGGAGGCCGCAACCTCGGAGATACCATCAACCGGCCCGGAAGTGTTCCACAACTACTTGCCCGAAATCTACGTCGCTGTGGACCGCCCGCTTGGTTGGTTAGACCTCGAAAAGGGACGTCATGCGCTCAGTTTCGTCTGTGTGGGACGGGATGGCCGTTCGTCCGGCTATAACCTGGGGATCAACGACGTCGTACTCGAAAAGATTCCCCGAAACATTGCGCCAACGTCCGAGCCTCCGCGGCAGGGCGCGCTCCAAACCGGAGGCATTGTCTACCGCGGTCGTCCGCTTTCGGCATACTTGCAGCAGCTGAAGCAAGCATCCGGAGTAAATCGCGCTGAGTTGATCCGGGCGATCGGCTCGTTTGGTGCAGACGCCGGGCCGGCCGTCAAGGGCGTGACTGCAGCGCTCACCGATCCCGATGCCGAGATTCGCTCAGCTGCCGCGTGGGCTCTTTCGCAGATGGGAGCTACCGCTGCGCCAGCTATTCCGGCGCTCGAGAAAACGATTGCGGACACGAACCCAGCCGTGCGTAGTTTATCAGCAGTGGCATTGCGGTCGATGGGCCCGAAAGCAGCGGAAGCCGTGCCGGCACTGGTTCAGGCCCTGAGCGATCCCTCGGCCTATGTGCGCGCGCCGGCCGCGGATGCTATCGGAAGCATCGGAACCGCCGCAAAGGCGGCAGTGCAACCCCTGATCGAGCGGCTCCTGGCTACAGGCGAGCAGGTTTACGTTTTGCGCAGCGTCGCAGCCGCATTGGGAGACATCGGCCCGAACGCCGCTGCGGCACTGCCGGCGCTACAGCAGGCGTTGAAAATGCATCGCGTAACTTATACGGCGCAGGAAGCCATTCTGAAAATCAAGAAGGAACCGGTGCCGACCTGGTTCTAAGCGGTGTAATCCAGCCCAATTGAATTCAGTCAGGTCTGGTGATTCCTTTCAGCTTGTCGGTCTTTCGAAGATCCTGGAAGACGCCGAGTTCCGTTTCCGCTGCCTTAGCATCTTTCCGCTGCCTGTAAATTCTGCCCAACGCATAATGCGGCTCAGGGTAGGTTGGGTCCAACTTGGCCGCCAACTCCAGCTCCGCGATGGCTTCCAGATATCGTTCTTTCTTTTCGAGCAACTGTCCCAAGCGCAAATGGGCCACTGGAAAGCGCGGTTCGATATTGATGGAGTCCCGCAGATGCGCTTCGGCTTCGTCCAGCCGATCCAGCCGGAGCAGGAGAGTGCCCAGATTCATGGAGGGCCAGGGCCAATGCAGTGCTTGCTGCTGGTTGAGACGAATCGCCTCTTTGTATGCTTGGATGGCTTCCTCAGTCTGGTTGAGGCCTGCGTGGCACAGCCCAAGCTGGTCGTACGCCTTCATAAACAAAGGATCGAGTCGAACGGCCTTTTCCGCGTACTGGAGAGCCTGTTGCACATCCGTCTTTCGGTAGGCCAGGCGCGACAACCAGTACGGGTACACGGCATTTGACGGGTTTGATTGCGCGAGTCTTTCGAGTTCCGCGATTGCCAGGTTCTTCCGGCTGATGGCGACATACGAGAGGGCCAGGAGGAACCGGCTGCGTTCATCGAGTGGTCCGAGCAGTTCCGCCTTTTTGAGGACCAGTGCAGAGTTGAGCTGCTTTCCATCGAGGAACAGAATGTCCGCAAGAACCAGCAAAAGCGGCTGTGACTTGGGACTCTTGGCAGCCTCCGCTGCGAGGAGGTCCTCCGCCGCGGTGTAATTGCGATTTGCGATCGCTTCCTCGATAGTCGATCGCTTCGTAGCGTCCAGTGGTAGAGTCTTCACGGTCGTTGCGGGCGGGGAAGCCGGAGATAATTCCTGCACTTCCTGCCCGAGTCCGACGATGGCGAGCACGCCCAGGAGCGCCGTCGCGCGCACTCCGGTCTTGGACGAGATGGTCTGCATCTGAGGTGGTTTCGAACAACTCTAACCGCCGCCCGCATTTGGGTCAAGCGCCGTTGGAACGATATAATTTACCGGCGATCTTCAGATCAGGGAATTCAGGGTCTTTCTATGCGCCATCGAAGTGTTCGATGTCCCGGCATTGTTTTGTGGGTGCTGTTTATGCCGGCCGGAGCACGGCCCGCGCCGGCTGATGCCGCCGACGAAGAGCAGCTGGTTCGAATTCAGCAGTCAATCCAGTCCGGGGACTTACGCGGAGCCCGCAGCAAACTGCGGGAAGAGGTTGCACGACGCCCGGGAGAGCCACGGATCTACAATCTGCTCGGCGTTATCGAAGCCCGGGAGAACAATTTCGCCGCCGCGGAATCGAATTTCCGGCGGGCCACCCAGCTCGCTCCACGGTTTGTCGGGGCCTACCTGAATCTTGGCCGGCTCTATCAGGAACATGGAAGCCAGCAAGAAGCGGTTGAGAAAGCCCTGGATGCCTACCGGAAGGTTCTGGAGTTTCAACCCGACGATATAGAGGCGAATTACCAGGCGGCATTTTTGCTCAACAGGCTCGGAAAGTTTGGCCCATCGCTTGAGCATCTGGCGCGGCTGCCGGCGGAGGCACAGGAGCGTTCCCCGGCGCTCGCACTACAGGTTGTCGACAACGCGGCCCTGGGCAGGCGCGCTCAGGCCGAAGCGATCCTGAAGCAACTGTCAGCCGCCGGCGACCTGACGGAATCCGACATCCTCCCGATCCTGCCGGCGCTCCACCAACATCACGCCGACGATCTCGCTACCCGGCTGCTGGAGGCGCTGGCTCGACGCGGGCTCGGCTCCAACATGGGTCTCCAGGCTCTGGCCGGGCTCGAGGAACAGCAGGGCAGGCTCAAGGAAGCACGCGCATCTCTGGAGAAGGATCTGCAACTCGAGCCTCCCTCCGTTCCCGTGCTGACCCGCCTCGCAAGACTCGCATACCAGACCGGAGACCTCGAAGGCGCACTTGGTTACCTGGCCCATGCCCGTGACCTGGAACCCGGAAACGCCCCAATCCATTTCTTCTTCGGCATGGTCTGCATCGAGCTGAAACTGCCCCCGGAAGCCAGGCAGTCGCTGCAACAAGCCGTCCGCCTGAATCCTGATAACCCGTACTACCACTACGCGCTCGGCGCCGTGCTGCTGCAGGAGAAAAACTCCGACGAGGCGATCGTTCACTTCAGGAAATATCGGGATTCCCACCCCGCCGATCCGCGTGGGAATTTCGCCCTGGGTGTGGCGTATTTCGACGCTTATCAGCTCGACGCCGCGCGCAAGGAGTTGGAGGCCGTAGCGGCCGCGCCGGAGACGCGGGTAGGCGCAAACCTGTATCTGGGGCGGCTGGCGATTCGCGAGGACAACCTGACGGAGGCCGCGGATCGCCTGCATAAGGCCATCGAGTCCGATCCCTCATCCCCCGAGCCCTACGCCGAACTCGCCCTAGTCCACATTCATCGCAGAGAATTTGCGCTCGCAGAGAGCGATTTGACGCGAGCCCTTCAAATTGCTCCTGAGCATTACCGGACCAACCTCAACCTGCTGATGCTTTATCAGAAGATCAACGATCCGCGGGCCGAACAGCAGGCGCGGCGGGTTGAGCAGTTGCAAAAGGCCGGTGAAGAAAGAGAGCGGCTGCTGCTGCGCAGCCTGGAGATCCGACCCTACTGAACATCGCGTACAGAATACGGAACTGCGCCCAGACATTTGGATTTGCGGGGCAATGCGGTTCACGTACCTCTTGAAATGAAACGGATTTACGAATATACGGCGAGAAATCAAGTTTCGGAGTAAAGAAAACCCTTGACGCGACGAGCGGCTGTGCATATCCTCACAAAGTACCGGGAGGCGTGTATGTTCAAATCGTGTGGTCGGGTCTCTGCGTTCTTTCTCTGCACGGCGCTTGCAAGTGTGATGTGGGGGCAGGGCACGAGAGCAACCATCACTGGAATTGTCCAGGATCCCACTGGTGCGGCCATTCCAGCGGCCGAATTGACGTTACGGTCGCTGGCCACTTCTGCTGTGGTGAAAGCTTCTTCCGGAGCGGACGGCCTCTACACGTTCCCTGGTCTTGTGGCGGGTGGGTATGATCTCACGGTCGCTGCGAAGGGATTCCGCGAGTACATCCAGCGCGGCATCTCGGTCAATTTGGATCAGCAGGTGCGCATCGACGTATCGCTTGAACTTGGCACCACGGCCGAAGCGATCGAGGTTTCCGCCAATGCATCGCCTCTCAATTTTGACTCCGCGGTAAAGAAGGGAACCATCCAGCCGAGCGCTCTGGAAGAACTCCCGCTCATCCTCGGCGGTCACACGCGCAGCGCCGTGGCGTTCGCCAGGCTGCTGCCCGGCGTGACCACGGGCGGCGACGATGACAAGCTGAACTTCAATACCCGCATTAATGGCGGAACGAACGAGACGGATGAAGCGCTGCTGGACGGCATCTCCATCGTGGACGGATCGCTCGGTCAGAACGGGATCGAACTAGCCGTCACCGGCCATCCCATGTCGCCCGAGGCCATTCAGGAGATCACGCTGCTGACCTCGAATTACGACGCGCAATACGGCTACACGTCCTCATCCGTGCTTACGGCCATCACCAAGTCCGGTACCAGCGCATTCCATGGGACCGTCTACGAGTTGCTGCGGAATACCAGCTTAAACGCTCGCCCGTTCGGCGTGGCAAACCGGCCCGTAGACAAAGAGAACGACTTTGGCGGAAATATCGGCGGACCGATCAAGCTTCCGGTCTTTTCCTCCGGGCGCAAGAAGAGCTATGCATTCGTGAATTACGAGGGTTTCCGGTTGAGGGGGGCCTCCAGCGCGCCTCGCTATACTCTTCCCACCGCCCAGGAAAGAGCCGGGGATTTCAGCGACTGGCCGGCTCCGATCTACGATCCGGCGACCACCCGCGCCAACCCGAATTACAACCCGAATGCGCCCATCGGAGCGAACAATCTCCCCCAACTCCGCGATCAATTCATGGGATGCAGCGGCAATCAGCCGAATGTGATCTGCCCGTCAGACCCGCGACTGGCAAACAGCGCGGCCGCTGCGTGGCTGAAATATCTGCCCGGGACAAACCTTCCCGGGATCATCAACAACTACACCCCGCCGACCCCCGTCACGGGCACCGTCAACGCGGACAGCACAGTGCTTGATATCAAGGGCGATATGTATTGGAAGGACTCCGATCATTTCACGGTGAGCGTTCACTACTTCGGGTCCTTCGGAAACGCTGAGCATGTCTTGCCGGTGCAGATCGACAACAGCGGCTACAGGGCGCCGAACATTAATTTTGCCAACCGGGGCAATTGGGATCACATCTTCCGCCCGAATCTGATCAATACCTTCAACTTCGGATACAACGACATTCTTTCAGTTGAAAGGTGTGTCGACGAGGGATTCGGAAATCTTTTCCCAGCAATCCCCGGATCCCTCAACAGCAAGATTCCACCGCAAATCGGGTTCCAGAATTACCTCGGCTACGGCTGCAACGGGATTGGAGAAACAACCCGCCCGGCCTGGCTGACAAATGACCGGCTCACCTGGGTTCGCGGCAAGCACACCCTATCGTTCGGAGGCGAGGTCCGCTGGCTGCAGGACAAAGAAAGAAACCAGGGAAACCTGTCTGGAACCTACGGCTTCTCCACGCTCAGCACGGGGCTCCGTGGAATTCAGAGCGGGAACGACTTTGCCAGTTTTCTGCTAGGGTACGTAGACAATGCCAGCCTGTATGTACCGACGCTGGCGACCCAGTATATTCGCCAGAAATATTATGCCAGCTATGTAAACGACAGCTGGAAAGTTACAACCAAGCTGACCCTTAACCTGGGCGTTCGCTGGGACATTTCCACCCCTACGCGAGACAAGTACAATAATTTTTCGTTCATCGATCCCTCCCTGGCAAATCCGGGCGCGGGAGGACTGCCCGGCTCCCTCGTTTTTGCGGGTCACGTTGCCGGCAGCAGCAATCCGGCCAGTTTTGGCAAACCTTATCCCGAAACAACCGATATGCACAATTTCGCGCCGCGCTTCGGCATAGCATATGCCTTGAATTCGAAGACTGTGGTGCGCGGGGGGTATGGCGTCTTCTTTCAACCATTGAGCTATCCGGGATGGAACTCCGGCGTTTCGGGTGGGCGCGACGGGTTTAACACCAGCGTCATTCTCAGTCCTAGTGACGGCGGTATCACGCCCGCGACGCTTTTCAGCAAGGGTTTTACGGGCGCACAATATCAGGCGCCCCCGTTCTTCGACCTGTCGTATGACAACGGGAAATATCCCGGCGTTTACCGGGAG
>DATLVQ010000907.1:0-3417 GCA_035577325.1 Bryobacteraceae bacterium
GGCCGGGGCCACGGAGAACGAAACATTGAAGAAATTTCTGGCCTCGCGCGCCGAGGCGTTTCGTTCCAACGACTACTACGCGAGCGACTTGGCCTGGATGGATCTGGATGCACCGCTCGATATCACGATCGGCCCCTATGAGACTTACAACGACGAGATTTTCGGCTATAAAGCGGCGTTCGAGGCTTACGTCAATCTGCGCGACGATAAGGAAAGCGCCAAGTTGAAGTTCTTCGCCGATCACATGCAGCAGATCGAAAACAACCTGCCTATCGATCCGCAATACCGCAATCCCAAGATTGGCGCGGACTCGCCCATCCGCGTGGTGAACGAGATTTTCAGCGCGGGCGATGGCAACCACGGCGTGCAAACCGCAGCTTACAATCTACCGAACGACGAGCGCGTAGTGCAGCAAAAAGGATCGAAGCGCGTGATGCTGAAAAACGTGCAGGAGGCCAAGTTCAACAGCATTCTGACGCCGATTTCGAAGCGCGTCCTTCCTGCCGCGGCGCAGTCCGATCTCAGCTTCGATTCGTTCTTCACCCACATTCTGGCGCACGAGATGACGCATGGTATCGGGCCGCACCAGATTCGGATAGCGGGCCGCGACACCACGCCGCGCCAGGAGCTGAAAGAACTGTTCAGCGCCATCGAAGAAGCCAAAGCCGATGTCACCGGGCTCTTCATGCTGCAATATTTCTTCGATCACGGCATGCTTCCAGGAGGCGCGCAGAGCGAGCGCCGGCTGTACACCACGTTCCTGGCATCGGCATTCCGCTCGCTGCGGTTCGGTTTGAACGAGGCACACGGCAAAGGAATGGCGGTGCAGTTCAACTATTTGTTGGATCGCGGCGCGTTCGTGGCGCATGCCGGCGGCACGTATGAAGTGAATTTTGAGAAAGTGAAATCCGCGGTGCGCGATTTGGATCGAGAGTTGCTGACCATCGAAGCAAAGGGAGATTACGCGGGCGCCAAGAAAATGCTGGACGGATTAGGCGTGCTGCGGCCGGAGATGACGGCTGCGCTAGGACGGCTGAAAGATATTCCCACCGACATCGAACCGGTGTTCGTGACGGCGGATAAGGTGTCACCGCGGTCAGCGAAGAACATCACTGAGTGAAGTTTCCATTCGATTGGGATGGACAGAAAGTGCGGCGAGTACTCGGGAGGTGGGGCGAATTGGCCCGCAGTTTCCTGCAAGAGGCTTTGGTGGACTCTTCATCGGCGTTAGTCCCATCCGGGAGATGCGAAACGCGCCTAGGCATTCACCACAACCCAACCGGTTGCGTAGCCGATCCCTTTGCCAAGAGTCGACATGACGCGCGCCAGATAAAGCCCAGGGGAGACCTTCGCGCCGGAATCGTTCAGGCCATTCCATTGGAGGTTGAAGATACCGGCTCCGGTGGCGGTCCAGTTCTGCAATCCGCGCACCACCTTAATTCCGGGCGACGAGTCGTTGTCGGAAATGATCTGAGCGGCCACCGAACAGGCGACAGAAGTCTTGTAGTAGATTGTCACGGGCAGGCCGGTTGAAAGGGAAACCGGGTTCGGGACCGCAGTCGGACGCCAAATCGTGGGCGCGGTTTCAGCGGGAATGAACGGTACCGGATTCAGCGAGTCTCCGAGCACTGTGACAGCCTGCGTGTCCGCCGGCCCCATTCCTTTGGCCGCGGCATACGCCAGATGCGGCACGGCATCCTGCGGGATTTGCATAAAGTTCATAGCGGCGCGATCCACGGCCACGGGATTCAAACCCGCAAGTACAACGTTGTTTTGAATGGGCGTTCCGGTGAGCGGGCCGTTCCCTTCCATTCCCCACATGCCGTCAATCACCGAAAATGCGATTGGCCGGGCCAGGCTCACGTCGACGATCGACTGGTCGATGCCGCGCAGATGGCAATCCATGCGAGCCAATTGCTGAGGCACGATGTAGCGGGCGGGCACCGCCAGTCCGAACGAGTTTTTCATGGAGAGGGACACCACGGCGTTCACGTGAGTCTTCATCTTGCCCACGCTGATATAGACGAGGCCAGGTTGCACCGCGGGCGCCGGCAAATACATACCGAAGTAAGTGAGCCCGTTCGGAACCCGAACCAGCGAAACCGGCTGGGTACTGAAGTCCATAAGCTGCACGCGCGGATTATAGGTGCTGAAGAAGCCGTATCCGCAGGGCCCAAAATTGGCCGGAGGAATGCCGACACCCCCCTCCGCTATAAGAACCTGGGCGGCGCCCGCCTGTAATGCCAGATCTACCACCGCGCGCACAACCTGGGGGTCGGTGGTTACGCCGGTGGTTGACAGCTTGGGTGACACGAGGTTGGGCTTGATCATGACTGTCTTGCCGGCGATGCCGGCGGCAGGCCATTGGCCGCACGCGGTCACGGCTCGCAACGTTGCCGCGTAGGCGTCGGTTGAGAATCCCGCTCCCACTTGATAAGAGCCAGCCGCCGAAGCCAGCCGCTGCGTAACCGGCAACGCCGCATCCGCTGCAAGGAATCGAAGGAAAGACCGCCGTTTCATTTGGTACCCCCGCTCGAGGCCCCGCCGCCGTGCCGCTACTCCAAAATCTGACTGTTCAGCGGCGACATGTAGTTATCGACAGTATTGGCGCTACGCAAGCAGTCTCCGATATTTCAAAGCGACGAAACTCAGGCCTCCGATGGTAGTCCTTTCGAGGCGAAATTGCAAAGGACGACGGTTAAGAATTTGCTTCTTTCCTGTACGGTAAATACAGCGCTTAAAACTAGCCGTTATGCCTCGACGGCTTACGAGTCATTGACCGGGGTATTGCCCAAGCATAAGATCGGCAGGCAGCTAGATGTCTTGTGAGCTTCATTTATCTTCAAGAATCGTGTTAGATTACCAAAAAAGAAGATATCTTCCCAGGCCGCGGCAGTATTATCTACTTTTCCAATTCTGTAAGACTCGTTCGGGCGACGGACGGGTACTGGAGATGAGTCTCCGAACATCGATGGTACTATGCAAACATTTGTCGTCCACTTGACAACACGTTAGTACTCACTTATCATTCCACCCTCCCTATCTACCGGAGGAGCGTTGTCTCCCATGGGTCCATGAGGGGACGATCGCAATTCGATTGACATAACAACGGCTTGAAAGCAAGCCCGAAAGAAGAGCGGTAACATGAAACATATCGGTTCTTGTTCGCATCGGCTCCTGCATTTTGTGGCGCTGGTAGGGTTGGGAGGTGCCTGTGCACCACTTTTCGCGCTGGTTCAGGTGCAGCAGTTGACGCCCTCCCTGACCTCGCCGCAACCCCTCGGTACCACTGTCACCTGGACGGCCACGGCCACAGACACCAATTCAGCACTGGGGCCGTTGAGCTACCAGTTCAAAGCGGGTATGGGCGGAACTTTCATCAGCTTGCGCGATTTCAGCCTTTCGAGCTCGTTCGAC
>DATLVQ010000908.1:0-2412 GCA_035577325.1 Bryobacteraceae bacterium
TTTGAGCATGATCAGGCTTTCTGTGACCGGCGGAAATGCCAGTCGTCGTCAAATAAGGTGATATCCAGCTTTTCGTGATATGGGTGCCGGCGCACTTCATCGAGATTCAGGTCGGCGCCAATGCCGGGTGCGGTCGGCAGCTCAAAATGGCCGTCCACGATAGCCGGGAAGGACGTCAGCAGCTTCCGCTCCCACGGCTCGTTGTAATCTTCAAACGTCTCCTGCAGCCAGGCATTGGGCGTTGCAGCGTCGATGTGGAGACAAGCGAGCGTGCAAACGGGGCCCTGCGCAGCATGCGGAATTACCAGCCCATAATGCGCCTCCACCATATCCGCAACCTTACGCGACCCCAGAATTCCGCCCATGTGCAGCGGCTCGAAGTTGATGATGTCGATGGCGTTGTATCGCATCAGCTCGGCCACTTGCTGTTTGGAAGAAAAGCTCTCGCCGGTGGCGATCGGCACATTCACGCGCCGCGCCACTTCCACGATGGATTGTATATTGTCGTGACCGACAGGCTCTTCAAACCAAGCCGGTCGAAAAGGCTCAAGGCGATTACCGATGCGAATCGCCGTCGAAACGTTGAATCGTGAATGCGCCTCGATGGCCAGATCCACATCAGGACCCACAGCTTCGCGCACCCCAGCCACGATGTCGATGGCCAGGGCCTCTTCCTTGGCCGGCATCACGCCCATGGCCGAGCCGAAAGGGTCGAATTTCAGAGCTGTGTACCCCATACCGACAGCCGTCTTTGCCGCGGCCGCGAACGCTTGCGGCGTACGATCGCACCGATACCAGCCGTTGGCATACGCGCGAATACGCTCGCGGCACCGCCCGCCCACTAAGTTGTAGATGGGCTGTTTGAGCGCTTTGCCGATAGCGTCCCAGCAGGCGATTTCGATCGCGGAAATCGCGCACATCTTGATCTGGCCGCCATCCGCATATACGTGCCGCTGCAGCCTAGTCACCAGCAGCTCCGTCTGGAAGACTTCGAGCCCCAGGATCAACGGCTTGATCTCGTGAATCGCCGTTTCCACCGTTTTCGAGAGGTGGCCGAGCGATCCTTCCCCGATTCCATGAAATCCCTCGTCGGTGATCAACCGGACAAACACCCAATTCTTCCAGGGATTGCCGACCAGGTATGTCTCGATGTCAACGATTCGCATTCGAAAAATTGCGCTGGCTTTGCCGGCCGCCAGGGCGCCACAGTCTCCTTCAGCGTCCCACGAATAGTCTTGCTCGTGCCGGACCGTCCATCACATGGGACGAATATAATGTAGGGCCGGCTTGAGTGTCAATTCGGAATGAGTTCCGATATGCCGGGCCGGCAAAAGTCGCTCCGCGTGGCGGCGGCATTCCTCGTTGGGCCCGCCTGTCGCGCGAACCGCGTACCGGCCCTCGCGGACAGCCCGTTTCTAGCCCAAAATCGATAGTCGGAATGCATTCCGACGATTTTGACAGGATAGGCCTTACATGATACGCTGGTTGGACTTTGATGACCGGACAACCTGCGGTGGATCTCAAAGGCCTGGGCGGTGTCATCCCGCCCATGATTACACCATTCGATAATCGTGACCGAATTGATTCCAAGGGCCTCGCGGACGAGGCCCGGTTCTTGCACCAGAGCGGTGTCAGCGGAATTGTAGTCGGAGGCAGCATGGGTGAGGGCGCCGGCATGTCCCCCGCTGAGTTGGGACAGGCCGTGCGCGTCGTAGTAGAGGCGATCGGCGGATCGATTCCCATTCTGGCGGCCCTGATTGCCGACAGTTCTATCGAGGCCATTCGACTCGGCAAAGTCGCGCGCGAGGCGGGCGCCATCGGCCTGCAAGTGCCTCCGCCCAACTTCTACTCATCCAACGAAAACCGCGTTCTCGCGCAATATTACCTCTCCATCACGGAAGCGGTTGGCCTGCCGCTCATCATTTACAATGTCATTCCCTGGGCCCAGCTCGCCGTTGAGTCGCTCGCGCAATTGATTTCGGATAACCCGGCAATCGTTGGGGTCAAACAAAGTGGCCGGAACATGCAGGCCCTTTCCGCATTGCTGGCCAACTTCCGCGGCCGGCTGCGAATCTACTCCGCCATTGACGACCTGATTTTCCCGTCTTTCGTGCTTGGTGTTGACGGCACGATTTCTGGAACCGCCTGCGTGTTTCCGCGCGAAACAGTCACCATGCGCGCAGCCGTTGAGCGCGGCGACATCGAGGGTGCGCGGCGGCTGCATGAGCGGCTGGCTCCCATCTGGCGCCTGATCGACCTGCCCGATTTCCCGAGCCGGGCAAAGTACGCCATCGCGCTTACCGGCCGGCCGGCGGGCAATCCGCGCCGCCCGTTCCGCTGGCCCGAAGGAGAAGCCGCCAGGTCCATCGAGTGTGCCATGCGGGAACGGGGGCTCGCGAATGGGAGTGGGAT
>DATLVQ010000909.1:0-2134 GCA_035577325.1 Bryobacteraceae bacterium
CCATGGCCGTGGGACGACTCGCGAACGACCGATTTCGCCTACGCCTTTGAGGCCGGCAAGGTAGTGGCGACTTCCTTCGGCCGCGGGTGGTTTGATCCGCACAGGATACGCACGGATGACGAGGTCGAGCAGGCGAACAAAGCTGGAAAGGTCGATTTCCCAAATATGGTGGACCGCCAAAACGTTACGTTTGGAGAGCGTTCCGGGATGATCGTTGTGGTATCGCATGAGTGAATCAGCCCTGCTCGCCGAGGCCCAAGCCGGACTGGCCCGGCGATATCCGTTCACCTGGCCGACCATGGCTCGGCTGTCGGCCCCGAACCCGAACCTGTGCGACTGCGATCCCGGCGCCATGGTCGTCGTGATCGACTTTGTTTTCGAGCCAGATGGCGTTAACTGTCCGGAGTTCGCACCGTCGATCTATTGCAGCGGGTGCGGGGGAGCGTGGCATAAGCCGTGGAAGATTGAAGCGTGGGAAGCAAAACTCAAGGAATGGGAGATCCAAGGATGAGATTCGACCAACAAAACATGGAGCACTTTCTCCGCCTGGCGCGCCGCGGCCGCCAGACCAACGCCTCCGCCGGCGAAGAACGCTCGGCGCGGCTGTTGGTCGCGATCCTGGACGACGCCGCCGGCCTCGATGCGAACGCGATCCATGGGGCGGCGGATTTTCTCCGCCTGCTCGCGCTCGATTTTGTGCTTGCGAATAAACTTGCTGGAAACGAAGGGAAAGTGGCATCGTGAACATCGAAGCCTTTTGCGCGTCGCGTCAACTGGAGCGAGCGCTTGACCATTTCACGCACGGCCGGCTGACCGCGGCGCTTGATGCGGTTCGCAAGGCTAAGACCGCGGTTGATAAGCTGCTCGCGGAACCGCCAGACGAGCAGTCGGACGGACCCCATTCGGAAGCGTGCATCTGTCGATCGTGTTATGAGTCGATGCTGGAGAGGCTATGAGAAAGCACCCAAACGCACGAGCGGAGCGGTATCGATTTCGGGTCGCGGGTGACGCGTGGGCTGTCGGCACGAACAACGGCAGTTTCAAAGTGCCATCGCCCGAAGGTCCGTTTGATATGACCGTGATCGTCTCTTGCGGCGGTGGCTGGGACCACGTCTCCGTGAGTCTGAGGAACCGAACGCCGACGTGGAAAGAAATGTGCGCCGCTAAGGAACTGTTCTTCGAGGACGAAGAGCCGGCAATGCAGCTCCATCCGTCCAAGAGCGATTACGTGAACTATCACCCGTTCTGTTTACACATTTGGCGACCCCAGACGGCCGAGGAGCGAGTGACCTTGGCAAACGAAATAGGCGACGACGCGGCGGACTGGCCGACTCCGGGACCGATTCCACTGCCGCCGTCGATCGCTGTGGCACCAAAACTTGAAACTGCCGGGGCACGGATGATGCCCGGCTCCCCAGGCTGAACCATGGCTGCATCGGTCAGCCTTGGGGTTTTTGGAATCACACCACCACACAAGGAAAATCGATATGGCAACGACTCAGCAAGCACCAGCTCGAACGCAACAAAATGGCGGACTCACGCGCCCGCAGGAAGACTCGCGGCTGGCGACCCAATTCATCCCGTTCGGCGCAAAAGACGCGATCAAATTGTCCGTCAAAATCGTTCAAGAAATGATCTGCGTCCCGAGCCGTTCCGGGAAGGTTTGCAACGAGACCGAGGCGATTAAGTTCATGATGTTTTGCAAGGCGAAGGCGCTCAACCCGTTTGAGGGAGATTGCTTTCTGCTCGGTTATGACTCCGAGGACGGGAAGACCGCTTCATTCAGTCTTATCACGGCTCATCAAGCGTACCTCAAGCGCGCTGAGGTTCACCCGGAGTTCGATGGAATGGACTCCGGGCTCATCGTCAAACAGAAAGACGGTTCCGTTGTCGACCGCGAGGGGGATTTTCTGCTCGACGATGATTTCATCCTAGGCGGCTGGGCAGTCGTTCATTTTAAGACGCGCAAGCACCCCATGAAAAAACGGGTGGCGCTCAAGGTCTTTAACACCGGCAAGTCGCGTTGGAAAAAAGACCCGGCGGGAATGATCGTCAAGGTGGCCGAAAGTGACGCGCTTCGGTCGTCATTTCCGACCATGCTGGGACCGCTCGGAGTTCCGGACCAGATGATGTC
>DATLVQ010000910.1:0-2097 GCA_035577325.1 Bryobacteraceae bacterium
AATGTCATGTCTATGGACCTCCGAGGTTTGGTCTGTTCAGGGGCGAGCAGCGGCAGAACTATCGCACGATCGATCGGGGCGTGACAAGCGATGTCCTTTCCCGTGGAACGGTAACCCTTTAGCCATCGAAGAGCATCAGAACCCCGGGGCCTTCCGGACTGGCAAACGTCGAGTGGAATCGAAATCCCGCCTTTTGATAGGCGCGGACTGCGCGCCGGTTCGCTTCGGTTGGATCGATTGCGATCATTGGCGCTCCTTCCACCCGCAACATACTCGTGAAGAAGAGGAATTGACGACGGCAGCACCCCCATCGCCAAACCAAGGAAATGAGTGAGTTAAGTTTTACTTAACGGATCGTCAAGTACTCCGTTTGTTGTGCATTCGCGGGCGGCGCAGCCTAACACCGTTCGATCAATTTTCAATCAACGGAGAATGCACATGACCAACCAAATCTATCTCATTGCACGGGTCGCGCAGGGGCTTCTGGCGGTCACCGCCACGGTGGCTTCGGTACTCGTTTTTCAGTGGTAGCGGACGACGTGCCGAGCTCCTACATTAAGTTGCAATTTTTGAGCGCAGCAGGTGTCACTTTCCAGCTGTGTCGTTCGTCGTTTAGTTAGACGACGACAATGTGGAGATGATGATGAAGTCCGCCAGCGAGTCCGCGCCAACCCTCAGTTCATGGCTGGTTTTCAATCCCGAGCGGAATATTCAGCACGGCGCGGTGCGGTGGATGTGGAACAGATTTACGCGGGTCATCGTCGCCAGCGTACGGGAATTCGGACCGTATGCAGCTATTGAGCTGATACTCCCGGGAGGCTCGCTGATCGCGCTTGTCTTGTGGCTATATCGGCGGCAGCAGAAGGGTTCTAGTCTTCAGACCCATTAGATACTCCATTTGGGCCGTGTGAAAGAACCGCCTTGGGAGTAAAATTCTAATGTGATGAGAGACTCAAAAGCCCTTTTCTTCCGTGCGGCAATGGCCGTCGTGAACTGCCTGCTGTTTGCTCAGCCCTCCGATGGAGCCGTTGCCACGCGATCGGAATCCTTCGTCGAGGTTCCGGGATCACGCCTGTATTACGAAGAGTGTGGCACGGGCGACCAAGCAGTCGTTCTTATTCACGATGGTGTGGTCAACTCCGCCGTCTGGGACGATGTATGGCCTGAGTTCTGCAGATACTTTCATACGATTCGCTACGACCGGCGCGGATATGGTCGCTCGTTAGAAAGCTCCGTGAGCTACTTCGAAGTCGACGACTTGACCGCGGTCTTGCGCCACTCACATGTGGCCCAAGTGACGCTCGTAGGCAGCTCCCATGGCGGTGAGTTGTCGATTGACTTCACCCTGGCTCATCCAAAGTCGGTCCGACAGCTCGTACTGGTCGGGCCGGTGGTGAGCGGGATGCCGTATTCCCAGCATTTTCTCGAACGCGGCAGCCACGCTTTCAAGCTGCTCGGCCAAGGCGATGTCAGGGGTGCAATTTCTGAATGGTCGCAGGACAAGTATCTGATTGCGCCAGGGAACGATGCCGCCAGAAAGCGTCTCCTCGGCCTGCTCCTCGCGAATCCCAAAGACATGGCCCATCAGGACCACCTGCTGCGGCTGAAGCCAGCGCTCCCGCGGCTGCATGAAATTCAGGTATCCACGTTGATACTCGTGGGTGATGCGGACATCCCCGACGTCCACGCCCATGCGGGCGCGATCGAGGCCGGCATACCCAACGCTCGCCGCGTAGTAGTCGAGGGAGTCGGTCACATCATGTATCTCGAGAAGCCTGCCGAGTTCTGCCGACTAGTCATCGGCTTCATCCGAGTGAATGATTATTCGATGGATCACGACAACGAGATGAAATAACTAACTGATCTATCCAGGGACTGGCTAAGACGCATATCATCAGTACACGCATGATTTGCACATTGGTGCGGTCCGGCGCGAAGTCGAACGCCGCAAGGAGTGTCTCGGCGACGTCGTCGCCGAGATGAGGATGGCCTCTGGGGTGGGTGCGGATTGGGAGCGGAGAGAATCGGCGCGAGCCTTCCGCTGGTCGGATTGCCAATGGAAGGGGCAACGGGGCACCCAGGCGAGGGCAGGGGTGA
>DATLVQ010000911.1:0-8792 GCA_035577325.1 Bryobacteraceae bacterium
CATTTTGCCTTCACGGCAGCGCCGATTATTGCCGGAATCGACAAGTTTCTGCATCTTCTGGTCAACTGGGATAACTATCTGGCGCCATGGATCGCCAACCTGTCACCGATTGGCGGTCACAATCTCATGCTCCTGGTTGGCGTTATCGAAATCATTGGCGGCTTGATTGTAGCCTTCAAACCCAAGGTCGGAGCATGGATCGTGTTCGCCTGGCTTTGGGGCATTATCATCAACCTGCTATCGTACTCGGGGTTCTACGATATCGCGCTCCGTGACTTCGGCCTGTCCTTGGGTGCCCTTGCGCTGGCCCGACTGAGTAAAGACTTTGCTTAGATGCCGATTTTTGCTGGCCGGTGCGCCGCAGGTGCAACGCTGGGCAGTTGCCATGGGTGCGGATCGACCCAATGCTTCGGGACGTGTCCCAGCCCAGTCGAATGAAGGTTTCGCTTATTGAGGAGGCCGGTGTTCGTCCGGTGAGCTATACCAGTGTTGATCCGAAAAGAGGGAGTTTTGTGGGATGAAGGGCGTACAAATAAATACAGTGTTGGAACTGCATAGACAGGGCCAGTCCGTCTGGTTCGATTACATCCGCCGCGGTTTGATTTCGAGCGGTGAGCTCCAGCGACTCGTTGCCGAGGACGGCCTGCGGGGTGTGACCAGCAATCCCAGCATTTTCGAGAAAGCGATCGATGAGAGCACGGATTATGACGAAGCATTGGGGGAATTGCTGGCCGCGGATCCGAATCGCGGCGCACGCGAGCTTTATGATGAGCTGTCAATCGAGGATGTCCGGAATGCCGCTGTATCGCAGATGGGTTCGTAAGCATCGAGCCCCCACCTCAGCTGACGCAGGACACTGCGAGAACCGTCGCCGAAGCACGTCGGTTATGGCGCGCCATAAATCGCCCTAACATCATGATTAAAGTGGTTGCTACGTCGGAAGGCGTAGCGGCTGTTGAAGCGCTGATTGGCGAGGGTATCAATGTGAACATTACATTGATGTTTTCGCTCCGACACTACGAAGCCGTCGCGAACGCGTATCTCCGCGGATTGGAACGATGCCGCGAGCCGGCCAAAGTGGCTTCGGTGGCATCTTTCTTCGTGAGCCGGGTGGATACGGATGCGGACCGAGCATTGGAGGCAATCGGCACGACAGATGCGCTGGCCCTGCGTGGTAAGGTAGCCATCGCGAACGCAAAGATGGCTTACCACCGCTCCCACGAAATCTTTCATGGTGAGCCGTTTCGGAGTCTACGGCGGCGCGGCGCGCATGTGCAGCGGCGCGCTATGGGCGAGCACGAGTACCAAGAACCCGAATTACCGCGACGTAATGTACATCGAAGAACTCATCGGTCCGGATACAGTCAACACGATTCCGCCAGGCACGCTCAAGGCGTTTCGCGACCACGGGCAGGTGCGTGGTGCAACGGTGGCTCAAGGCTGGGCGGAGGCGAGCGATGTCCTTAGCCGGCTGGCAAAACTGACGATCGACCTAGGCGCAATTACGGAAAGGCTCCAAACCGAGGGTATCGCCACATTCGCTGTGGCATACGATCGGGTGCTCGCTGCGATCGATAAGAAACGGCACGCGATCCTGGCGGCAGTTGCGCTGATGAAGAGGTGAGTACAATGAGTAACGTTGCCGCATGGCCCACTTTCATGGCGAAACTCCTTAATCGACAGGGGGTCGCCGAACGGACAATGTCTTTTTCATTCGAAAAGCTGGCCGACTGGACGTTCCGGGCCGGACAGTTCATCGACATCACGCTGATCAACCCGGCGGAAACCGACGCGGAGGGCAATACCCGCGGATTTTCGGTGTCGAGCGCACCATATGAAGAAGCGATCACGATAACGACGCGAATGCGCGATACGGCCTTCAAACGTATCCTCGGCGGAATGGCGCTCGATACCAAAGTCAAAATCGAAGGCCCGTTCGGTGACTTGCGACTCCACAATAACGCGGCTCGTCCGGCCGTCTTCCTCGCGGGCGGGATCGGAGTGACCCCGGTCCGGAGCATCGTTCTGCAAGCTGCCAAAGATAAATGGCTACACCGGATCTTCCTTTTCCATTCGAATCGCCGGCCTGAAGATGCACCGTTCTTGGAGACACTGCAGGAACTTGAGCACCAGAACCCGAGCTTTCGTTTCATTCCGACGATGACCCAGATCCAGAAATCGAACCGGGAATGGCACGGCGAAACCGGCTATATGGACAACAAAATGCTTTCCAAGTATCTGAAGAGTGTGCTGTCTCCCGAATCTCCCTCTGTGGGCCTGATCTTCTACATCACGGGGCCGGCGGCGATGGTGCACGGCTTACGAACTATGCTGACCACATCTGGGATCGACGAGGATGACATTCGTTCGGAAGAATTCACCGGATACTAACTTGGGCGAGCACTGGTGTTCTGACGTCCGGTGATTCTCGTACGCCGGAAAAGCTTGGACTTCCCGCAACACGTTTTCGCGGCATAATACCCTCTTGGGTGGCATTCCGCGTCCTTCAGCGTGCAAGATCCACTATTAAACAACGAATCATGCAGTCTCGTACTCACAAGATTGGTTAGAATCTCTCGAGCGGGAGCGCAACGCTGCTTCGTCACCCCGAGCGTGAGGACTGGCCCACGATCCGTCGATACGACCGCCGGCTTTATGGGGAAACTTGATCTGGTAACACATATCCTCAGGAGCGTATCCATAGAATTGGCATCCACTTCCACTCTGAATCCGCTGCGACGATCGCTGTCGGACTACTAGGTCGTAACCTAGTAGTTCCCTCTTGGCCGAGGGTGCTACTTTAGATTCGTCGCGGCAGATCGAAATTGACCAACGGGCTCACGAACTATGCTGACCACATCCGGGATCGACGAGGATGACATTCGTTCGGGAGAATTCACCGGATACTAACTTGGGCGAGCACTGGTGTTCTGACGTCCGGTGATCCGAGGCAGAGATTGATTGCCCGACAAGAATAGGAGTTCGCGGTCGCTTTCCCCGCACTGGTGGAGTCCTGTTGTTAGAAGACCGGATCCGGGGCGCGTTGTTCCCGCCCCAATCTAAGTAGGGTCACCGCGATATCTTAAGGAATTGTTGATGGGGATCACCAATTCTTGACGCCGATTTGAGTCGATGACCTACACCATTGAGGAGACAAGCACAACGAATCAAGAAAGGCGCGGCTATGGCATTCGTAACCATCTTATTTGCAGACGACACCGCACTGATCCGAAAACTCATGTGCCCGTTCCTCCGGGCGCAAGGGTATGAAGTCATCGAAGCTGCTGACGGCGCTGAAGCCATCGCAGCGGCGACTCGGCATCCCTGCCCAATAGACTTGCTGATCTCGGATGTCGAAATGCCTGGTCTGGACGGACCCGCGCTGGCTGGACGTCTGGCACGCCGTCGTCCTGAGATGAAAGTCCTTTTCATCTCGGGCTACCCGGATTGCGATCTTTGGCCCGGGGTTGCTATTCTTCGCAAGCCCTTCGCGCCACAGTCTCTCGTGCGCAAAGTCACCGAGATCCTGGGCGATTCGACGAGAGCAGTTGGTAGCGAAAGCTCTCAGCAGCAGCACTGCCTAGCGGCCAGAGGCGGTTGGGAGTATGATCAGTCAAACGCAAATTCCGGATGAGAGAGGATCGGTGTGCCAAGAGATCTGATCTGCAGTTAGCCTCGCAGGAGGTAGCGGACCCGGAATGTTGATCCGTCGGTTCATCGGAAGATGCGGGCCGATGGGATGCCTCCAGCAACCGGAAGGCTAAGGGGAGGTAAGTATGCCCGGCGGCGAAGTTGACAGGGAGGGATTCTATGCCCGACAAAGCAGAAATGAATGCATTTAGTGCTGCTCCTCCTTGCATGTCCGAGTTGGAGTCTGTTATCTCGACGGCTGAGTTGAGCCGACGGCCGTCGCACCCTCCAAACCACAGGGAGGAAAACCGGGCTTTGATCGCGTTAGCGCGGGAACTGGCTACCTCTCCCGGCAGCATGTTACAGAAACTTGCTGAAACCGCCCTGGTCCTGTGCCGCGCACACTCGGCCGGAATCAGTCTTTTAGAGGAAGGCCGAAAGCGTTTCCAGTGGAAGGCCATTGCAGGGCAGTGGGCCGCTCACCTAGGGGGTGGAACACCACGCGGCTTTGGCCCGTGCGGCACTGTTTTAGATCGCGACGTCGCGCTGCTGTTTTCACATCCCGAGCGCCATTTCAGCTACTTGGCTGACGTAACTCCTTGCATTGATGAGGGACTGTTGCTTCCTTTTTACGTGGACGGCGAGGGCGTCGGTACGATTTGGGTAATCGCCCACGACCAAAGTGTCCGCTTCGATTCCGAAGACCTCCGCGTGATGACTAACCTAGGCGCCTTCGCGTCAACGGCATATCAGACCTTGCTGTCCCTGGAACGCAAACTGGAGGCGGAGGCGCAGCGAACCCAATGCCTCCAAGAGACCGACAAGCTGCAGAAGGCTTTGCTGAATTCCATCTCTCATGACTTGCGCTCGCCTCTTGCATCCATCACCGGAGCTCTGGACAGCGTTCTAGAAGATTGGAAACTGCTGGATGTCCGCACGCAACGCGAATTACTGGAGACGGCACAACGCGAAGCTAGGCGGTTGAATCAGCTCGTGCAGAACCTGCTTGACATGACCCGACTCGAAGGCGGCGCCCTGCATCTCAACACCGAGCAATGCGATATAGAGGATGTTATCGGCACGGCAATAAATCAACTCGGGGAAGCCGCACGGCAACGGCAGATTACTGTCGACCTCGCCCCGGAGATGCCGCTCGTGCCTCTGGATTTTGTGCTTATTGTGCAGGTGGTGGTGAACCTGCTGGACAACGCCCTCAAGTACTCCGAAAGCCTTGCGCCTGTCCAGGTAGATGCTCAGATCGCGGCGGACCAATTGCAGGTTCGCATTTCCGATCGCGGGAAGGGGATTCGAGAGAATGATCTCGATCGTGTATTCGATAAGTTTTATCGCGAAACGTCGGCGGGACCGCCCGGAGCCGGGCTGGGCCTTTCCATCTGTAAAGGGCTTGTAGAAACCCATGGCGGACGCATCTGGGTGGAACGCCGCCCGGAAGGCGGGACCGTTGCGACGTTCACATTACCGTCCGGGGGAACAGGATGAAGCCACGAGTACTGATTGTTCTTGCGGCACCCCACATGCAATCATCCTCGATCTCGACTTGCCGTCTTGCCTTGCAGCGTTGGTTTGACGCTTACAGCGTCTCGAGCACGTCCCGGCTTTTCCGCGGCCGCTCCACTCTATAGCGTGCGATCAGCGTACCTTTGTCGATGTCCCGCGTAATAGCCTCGCCTGCGGTCCTGGCCATCCTTGACTCGCAAAAATGAAGAGTTTAGGACATCCAAGGCCGCCAATCAGCACAAGCGCCACGGGAAAACTGCCATCAGCGGACTAGCACCTCGGCGAAGGCCAGGGGACTTTCAGCGCCCGCTTGCGGTTCAGCTCCGCCTCGAACTGTTTCGAGCGAGGCCAGGGCGAAGGTCCTCTCCGTCTGCATGCGCTGCTTGCGCATCAGGGTGTTCACGGCGCAGCTCCTCTTCGCAGAGTCTTCGATCTCGTTTCTGGTGATGAACTGTGGAGGTCACATTGCTCTCCTTCTTCTCTGGGCCGCGACCACCACGGCCTTGATGACGGAGACCACAGCCTCGCGTTCAGATCGGCGTCTCCCGCAGGGATGAAACGATCAAGTGCCCAAAGCGCCAGCTTGATGCCAGCGAACCGATGCTAGGTTGAACGGTGAAAGGACATGTGGACGAGGCCTGCAAGGGAAATGCACAGGTTTGGTTGGGACCTCCCGAGCGGGACTGCACGAGGTCGACGCTAGCTCGTGACGCCCCCAGAGTCAGGACTGGCCCACAATCCGTCGATACGACCGCCGGCTTTATGGAGAAAATTGATCTGGTATTACAAAGGCTCTGCGCAAGAATTCGACAGGGCCCCCGTTTCATGCGGCTTTCTCAAAGGCGACGAATTCTATCTTCGTGGCGGCCAGGCGCTGGGCCTTCAGCAGCAGATAGCGTAGATTTCTATACCCTCGGCCGCGCCGGAGCAGCGTCTTGATGTTCCCGTTGATGGCCTCGACAACGCCCAGCGGAACCTTCGTTCGACAATAGTTCAGAATTCCATCCAAGTGGTCCAGCAACATCTCTGCGAGCTTCTGAAACGGTAACAGGCGCTGCCATCGCAGTTGGTCCATCCAGCCCTTGAAGTAACGCACCATCGCTCCCTCATAACGGTACTCCCATAGGCGGTCCAGGCTTTCCTTGAGTAAGTACGCTTTCAACAGCCGTCGGTTGAGCGTGAACAGTTCATTCAGTTGCCGCCGTTTCCCCGACGTCAGATTTACCCAGCGCGTCAACAGTAGCCAGCGCTTGCCTTTCACCAGTCCTCGCATCCGCCCACCCTTACGGAAAAACTCTGCCCGCCGCACTTCGTCCACGGCTCGGTTGGCATGCTGCATGACGTGGAACTTGTCATAGACGATGCGACAGTCCGGCGCCCATTGTTCGATGCTCTGCCGGTAGGGCTCCCACATGTCCACGCACGCCGCTTCGATGCCTCTCCGCTGCCGGGCGCTCAACTCCTCCTGGAAGAACTCGTCCAAGGTTTCCTTCTTCCGCTCCCGCCCAAACCACAGCGGCTCGCCGCTTTCCAGGTTGCTAGCCACCGTCAGAAATTTCTGTTTCTTGCCCAGGTGGATTTCATCTACGCCCAGTTGCCGCAGCCCTGGTTGCCGCCGCCCTGCCGCCCAGCGTTCCAGATAACGCAGGTCGATCGATCGCACCGTGCTCGCCGCCAGCCCCACCTGCTTGGCCACCCGGCGTGCCGCCGCGCTCTCGCAGGCTTCCCCCACCGCGTCCTCGAACCGTTTGCTGAATGGAGCCTTGCTCGGCAGTTGCGCGACCTTCTCGATCTTCACCCCGCAATCCGGACAGCGCACGCGATACAGCTCGATCACCACTGTCGTCCGGTACTCAAAGCACGGCAGATCACGGATCTCCCGTTCGCAAACCTCGGCGATCTCGCTCACGCTTCGTCCACAACCGGAGCAAACCAGCTTCCGCTCACTCGATTTGCGGCGCACCCACAGTCTCAGCGTTTTCGCTTCTTCATGGATCTCACTCCGGTACACCCGGTAGCCCGGCCATCCCAGAATCATCGTCCAGTCGTTGTTCCTCAAACTGCAGAGTGTAGCGGAAAGCCCCGTCCATCAGCCAGCCCGCCGGATTCCTGCGCAGAGGATCGTCAGGAGCGTAGCCATAGAATTGGCATCCACCTCCACTCTGATTCCGCCGCGACGATCGCGCTCAGAGTACTAGGTCGAAACCTAGTAGTCTCCTCTTGGATGAGGGTGCTACCTTAAATTCGTCGCGGTAGATCGAAATTGACCAACGGGCTCCTCCCCAGGAGTCCCCGTCCTGAGGTCTTTTCAAGTAGGCGACAGAATGGGAGACGCAATCACAGCACCAAGGACGAGCGTCATGAAAAACCAGCCTTTAGATCAGCCCACGCTTTATCGCGTGAAGCACCGCTTCAAGACGATTGTGAGTTCGGAGCTTTTGATTGATCGCGTGCAAATGGTTGCGTAGCGTCGAGGCGAATGTGGTAGTCATGCTGCGGCATCGTAGTCTGCCTCTTTCCGGGTGCCATGAATTTCTTAAGGATATCTCTTGACGCTATCCTCTCCATTCTTGACAGCTTTTTGAGATTGCATCCGTTAGAGCTCGGTGAGGCGGCTCGATCTGAAACCCGAACGCAACGCCTGGAGGAACGAAAAGGAATGAGAACAGAGTCACAGCCGGCGCGCCCTAGGATTGACCAGAATGATCCGTCATGCCATCGTTGGGGCGTGATTCTCGCAGGAGGTGACGGCAGGCGATTGCTACCACTGACGAGAATGATCGCCAGTGACGACCGGCCCAAACAGTTCTGTACAGTCGTAGGCAGCGAAACGCTCCTCGAGCAGACGCAACACCGAGTCTGGCGGATGGTGAGGCCGAAGCAGACTTTGCTGGTTGTCACTAAAAAGCACGAGTGCTTTTTCGCAGATCAGGCAACTCGAGGCCACTCTTCACGCCTGCTGATCCAGCCCTGCAACCGGGGCACAGCGCCCGCGATCTTATATAGTCTGATGCGCCTGCGCGAACTGGATCCAAGAGCCGTTGTGGGCTTCTTTCCGTCGGACCATCATTTTGGAGACGACGAAGCCTTCATTGCTCATGTCGACTCGGCTTTTGCAGCAGCAGAGTCCCGATCCGGATTGGTGGTCTTACTAGGCATTGCTCCGATCGGCCCGGAAGTGGAATACGGTTGGATCGAGCCCGGCGCGCCCCTGGCGACCTCCTCTTCTGGTGCGATCTGTCGGGTTAACCGTTTCTGGGAGAAGCCCTCCCTCACACTGGCCTCTGCCTTAATGGAGCGCGGCTGTTTTTGGAACAGCTTCGTCATGGTAGGACGGGTTGACGCCTTTCTCAGCCTGATCCGGCGCTCGCTTCCGAATCTGCTACAGGCTTTCGAGGCATTACCCTCCGCGGCCGAAGAAGCGGCGTTGCTCGATACTTACGCTAGCATGACGTCGACAAACTTCTCCGAGGCGGTTCTCTCTGCGAATCCCTCCGGCCTCGCGGTGCTTTGCGGCGGAAACCTTGGTTGGAGTGATTTGGGCGAGACTCGCCGCGTGCTCTCGGTGCTCGGACGAATGAGGTGGACCCCAAAGGTTGGACAAAATTTGGCCGTCGCTTAGATGGTGCGGCGGGGTGACCAGG